>DAOTXM010000109.1:0-18869 GCA_034435215.1 Anaerolineales bacterium | reverse complement strand
CCCCCCCCCCCCCCCACACCGTTTTTGCTGCCATTCTAAAAGCAGGCTGAGTGGTTACGAAATTCATATAACTATACAGGCAAATTATGCTCAGGGCAATACGAAATGCTATTTCAAGTAAGGTTCGATATATTCAGCCAGCTCTTGATAGACAGGCTGTTTGAATGAAACGACTTCTCTTACCAACCTATCCATCGACATCCACCTCCAATCTCTGAACTCCTTTTTCTCGCCCAATGTGATCGCTTCCTCCTGACCCCTGAACTGGAACAGGAACCAGTATTGTACCTGCCCCCGGCCTGTTTTCTGGCTGCGCGCTTCCGGGGGCAACTCATACGCCAGTAGCCGGGGCTCGTTCGATAGCAATTCCAGGTCGCTGGCTGCTATGCCGGTTTCCTCGTGGATTTCCCGTTTGACAGCTTCCAGCGGGGACTCGTCTTCCAACCCACCCTGGGGTAATTGCCAGGCGCCAGGAATGTCTTTTCGTTCCAATGCCAGGACTTTCCCGCTTTGATTCAGGATGATCGCTCCAACCCCGGCGCGAAAGGTCTGCACGCGAGAAGCTCGTTTTGATCCAACTTTCTTTTGTCCGTTGTTCTTTGCCATAAATATTCGAAGGGCAAGCGTGAGCAGGATGCGATTGGACAAACCAGGCATGCGGTTGTTTGCAATTTACGAACCACCAGCTGAATTCAATGGTACTTTTATCGTGCGCCCCGGTGTTAACGCGCCCGGATTTACCTGCTCCAAAATGCTGGGGTCAGCGTTATACAACTTTGCAATGATGGCCCAGGTTTCGCCGGACTGAACGGTGTGCGTGCCAACACAGGGCGGGCCATATATTTTTTTTCCTCCTGCGCCAATATTTGGCACTGTCACCGTGATGCCTGGTGAAATGCGGGCAGGATTAGATAGTTGCGGATTGGCCAGGATCACCTGCCTGGGGTCGGCGCCATAACAGCGGGCAATCTGCCACAACCATTCCCCCGCAACCACCTTGTGCTGGATGGTCGAACCGGGCTGCAGGTTGGATGAAGTCGAGACGATGCCTTTGTTGATGGTAACGGTCACCGTGTTGGAGATGGTCGTCCCATCGGTTGCAGAAGCGCTGTTGGTGACCAGCCCGGCGTTCAGGTCGGCATCGGTTATGGTGTATGTGGTGCTACAGTTGACCGTACCATTTGGAGCCAGGATGGTCTCTGCTGTGCCACAGTTGAGTGCCGCGCCGATTTTGTTGTCGTTCACCGTGAATTGGACCGGGCCCAGGGTCACATTGCCGGTATTCGTAATGACGTAAGTATAAGTAATGGTTTGACCAGCGTTGTTATATCCGAGTGGGTCAGCCGTCTTGGACAGGGTCAAGGCTCTGGTTTGTTGGAGGCTAACGGTTGTGCTAACCGGAGCTGACACATTTCCATTGGCGGAAGCAGTTGCAACGCTCGTGATCGAACCGGTATCCAGGTCTGCCTGCGCGATGGCATAACTCCCGGTACAGGTGATCGCCTCATTCATGTCGAGATTGTTATCCAGGTTCCCCACGGCTGTGACCTCCGGGCAGGAGACAGGGAGTCTATTATCCGTTACGGTCACAGGTCCGGGTATAGATACACCACTAGTGTTTGTGATCAAATAGCTGAAGTTGATTGCCTGACCAACCGTGTTGAAGGGAGCCGAAGTGTCTGCGCTCACGGTCATTCCCAGAGCAGGGGCAGGGGTGGGCAGCGGATTCTCCTGACGAACAGGCTCACCATTGACAATTGGGGTATCGTTGAAAAGCGTACAGGCTGACAGAAGCAGTGTAACGATGATCCCCAATGAATAAAAGCGAGAATTTGTGGTCATTTCTATCTCCTTGTCTTTTCCCATGCGTTGTGTAAAGCTGGGAGAACGGGTTGGTTTCGAAAGCCACTGTTGGAAAATTGCTTATAGAGTAGTATAGCACCACTATGGATAAATTCAACTATGACCCCTGCATTCGAATTGTCGTGAAGCTTTCCCAACCCTATCACGCAACCAGCCTCCTTCTCCCATCGTCCCCATAGTGGGATTTGGGAAGGGAGGGGGGATAGGTCTCATCAATCCACCGTCAGCGTCTTGGACAAATTCCTCGGGAAATCGGGATCGAACCCTCTCATCACGGACATGTGATACGAAAGCAACTGCAACGGCAACACACCCAGCAATGCCGAAATCTGCGGGTTGGACTTGGGAAGCACAATCACATCATCTGCGTTGGCGTACAGGCGTGGGTCTTCTTCGGCGATAACGATGGTCCGCGCGCCGCGCACTTTCACTTCATTGATGCCGCTGATGATGAGCGGCACATCGTTCGGTCCAGCCACGAAGATAATGGGGAAGCCCTTGCTCACTGCGGAGAGCGGTCCGTGCTTGAACTCGGTGGATAGCATCCCTTCGCAGTGGGCGTAGGTAATCTCCTTCAACTTCAACGCGCCTTCGAGCGCGATAGGGCAGGTCGCGCCATAGCCGAGACAGTACAGGTCGTTCCATTCGTTGATGTCCTTGGCAATCTCTTTTATCTGTGGCTCGACCATCTCAAGAGTCTCCTCCATCAAATCGGGGATCACTTCAAATACACTCCGCCCTGAGCGGAGCGAATGCTCGCCGAGCGCAGTCGAAGGCCCCGCCATCTTATACGCCAGATACAGAAACGTCACGACCTGGTTGGTAAAGGTCTTCGTGGCGGGGACGCTGATCTCGTAGCCGCAGCACAAGGGTAGGCAGAACGAAGCGCTCTTGGTCAACGTCGAGCCGACCACGTTCGCCAATCCGAAACAAGCCATGCCGTGCGCCTCCGCCGCTTCCAAGGCGTTGAGCACATCCTTGGTCTCGCCCGACTGGCTGACAAAGATCCCAACATCCTCATGATTGACTGTCGGCGCATACTGCGGGATAAACTGCGGCGCGAGAACTGGAATGACTGCCCGCCCGGCCAATTGCGCAAAATAGACCGCGCCCGCCGACGCAGCGTGATAACTCGTGCCGCAGCCGATGAAATACAGATGACGCGCGTTCTTCATCTTCTCGACCAGCGCATCCACTTCGTGGTTTCCATTGAGCACGTGGAATAACTCACGCGCGACCTGACTTTGCTCGTGGATCTCCTTCAACATAAAATGCGGATACCCGCCTTTCTGCACCGCATCCATCGACTCTGTAACTATTTCCGGCTTTCGATCGATCTTTTTTCCATCCTTGACCGAGCGCACTTCGACCTTGTCCGCCCACAACGTGACGATCTCTCCATCCTGCGGGCGGATGACTTCGCGCGTCAGCGGCAAGATCGACGGCAGGTCGGACGAAACGCAGGTGAAACCTTCGCCGAGTCCCACCACCATACCGGAACCTTTTTTGAAGGCATATAACTTATCATCATTCGCGCGTCCGATGACGAAGGCGTAGTCGCCTTCGAGATCGCCATACGCCAAGCGGATCGCGTCGATGAATTCATATCCGCGATTGATATATCGTTCCACGGCATGGACACACGTCTCGCCATCGTTCTGCGAACGGACGGTCATGCCCTCGGCGATGAACTGCTCGCGCAATTCGACATTGTTGACCACGTTGCCGTTGTGCGCGCCAACCATGTCGCCGTCCGAATCCAAATGCGGCTGGCTGTTGACCTGTGACGGCTCTCCGAACGTTGCCCAGCGCAATTGCGTGATTCCGCGCTGTCCACGCATTTCCGCAAAATTATATTTTGCAGCCACCTCCTCCACTTTGCCCACATCCTTGCGTAAATCGACCTTGCCGTTATTCAACGTCGCTGCGCCGACCGAGTCGTATCCGCGGTAGGTGAGTCTCTCCGCCGCCGCGATCAAAATCGGACCCAGCTCCACCTCTTTATTTGTCACATAACCGAAAATTCCGCACATTTACATTCTCCATTAAGTGGTCTGATTATTACTCACCATCATAAAGTTTTAACGCCCCGCCAATCAGCAACAGTATTACTCCTAAAGTGCCTGCGGCTACAACTAATAGGTAAGTATATGCTTCGCCTGCCCCGCCGTACAGATGCATCCACACCCAGGCTTCATTGTTCTCGAGCAGGACCACCTCTGCATAAAATTTATTCTCTGCCGATGCAAAGCAGTCCGCACTGGACCGTGAGATCGCCTCTCCCGGCGGCGAAGAAGGGATGAACCGACTGCTGACGTTTATTTCACAGGGTTCGCCGTATAATCCTTCGGTTTCCGCATCGTACAGAGTCCATGGCTCATCCTGCCACGAATACAAAGATGCCATGTATGAACTTCCACTTTCCCCGTATGCATGCACATACCCAAACGGGGTCAATTCGATGGATGTTACCTGTTCGGGAAGGGGCGGTAATTCCTCCCATCTCGTTCTCAATTCCGGGCGTGCCACATTGAAGAAATAACAACCGAAGACGATCACAAGCCAGGTGATTGCCACTGTCAGCACACGATTTCCTCGAGAGATCATATTGTTCGCCTTTGTGTTTGATGACGAGACATGCTTTCAGGTTATATTACATCCCACGGCGCGACGCCGCGCCCGCCCTCCCCTCGCAACGACCTTTGAATTGTCTCGCCCAACTCTGGCATGATCTCCCCCGTCGACGCCAGCAGACCGAAACAGCCCGCAATCATCATATCCCCGAATGGGACGGCGAAATATGGACGCAACTGACCGTTGACCGTGGTCGATGGACGATGGTCGGTGGTCTGCGGTCTATCGTCCGCCGTCTGAAACATGCTCCTTCTCGGTCCCGTCACCACCACATCGAATTCATCCTTCCCAAATTCAAACACTTCGTCGGTGTACATCAACGCACCATGTCCCATGTCGTTGAAGACGTTCTCGTGTTTGAGGGAGGCGTCGGCTAATCTTCGCAAAAGGAATTCGAGTTTCGGTAAATCAATCTCGCCGGTGTGATGTTCGAAGACTCCTTCGATGCCTTTTTCTCCGAGTCGAAATGCCAGCGTGTGAAAATTGCCGACATTGCAAATGATCTTCTGCTTGAGTCTCGCGACCACAGGGTCGAACCCTGCGCCCAGCACGGCGGCGGGTGCTGTGTCCATGACCACGAGCGGCCAGTCAAGGTTTCCCGCCGATTTTGCCACGGCTTGCAGGCGCGTCATGATGGGCGGGATGTCCTCTGCGAGATAAGCAAAGGCAGAAAGGGAGTTCTTCGCCCGGATGCGCTTATCGAGATAGTCGAAGCGGAACTGGCGGTCGGAAACGCCTGGCGGTGCGTCCCCGTGATCGAAGACGGCCACCGCAACCACGTCCAGGTCGGACAGATCGATGCCGAAGGGCGAAAGCGCTCGTCGAATGACTGGCAGGTCGAAGTCCCGGAATGTGATGCGCTGGACAGAATCCGGCAAGGCAACGGCTTCGTCCTCTGAAACGATCTCGATCCCCGCTGCCCGCACTTTGTCCAGTTCGTCGTTCAGGGTTTTAGCGGCCTGCTGGGTGGCGTAGACGGGCAATCCTGCACGGGCATGCGCCTCCACCGCCCAAGCCGAGGGACCGCCACCCATCATCACGCCTGTCAGCAGGATGGGGGCACGGGCGCGCGTCGCCGCCCTGACCTGCCGGTGGACGATCATGGTTGGCGAAGGGACGACCAGTTTGAAGCCGTTTTCGATATGCAGTCGGGAGTCGTATAAGAAGATGTCTTGCGTGCCAGTGCCGATATCTACCGTTAATATTTTCATGTTGTTTCTATTGATGGTTGAGTAGGGCAAAGCCCATATCGAGACCACATTTGAAAAGATTTGGTTGCTTGGTATCGCTGGTTTCGATACATTCCTCGAAAAACACGCGGGATTACTCAGCCAGTAGATTAAATCTCAACACCCAGCCACAAGCGGATGAAGTATCCGATAATGAAGGAAAAGGTCGCCACGCCCAGGCTGAGCCCGGCCATTTCGAGGAAGCGCGGGCGGAAGGGCTCGTCCTTGGCGACGGAGATGTAGTAATTGAAGACTGCGATGATGAGCACGGCGGTTGCCAGGGCGATGACCAGGTCAAGGATGTAGTTTGGAATGAGCAGGTAAGGAAGAACAAGCAGCGTGACTGTGATAATGTAGGCAATGCCAGTATAGACCGCCGCGCGGACCGGGTGTTTCTCAGTGTTTTCGGAGCGAGTGGCAAGATATTCGGAAGCCGCCATCGAAAGCGAGGCGGCGATGCCGGTGATCAGGCCGGAGAGCGCAATCAGTTTGACATTTTGCAATGCCAGCGTCAGGCCGGCCAGCGCGCCGGTCAGTTCTACCAGGGCGTCGTTCAGGCCAAGCACCACGGAACCGGCATAGCGCAGGCGTTCCTCGTCCAGCATGGCGAGCAGTTTCTGCTCGTGAATCTCTTCTTCGTGGATCCACTTCTCGATTTCGGGAATCTTGCCTTTGAGTTCGGCGTAGTTGGCCTGCGCTTTCTCTTCGCCCCGTTCCATGAGTTTAATGCCGAAGGTAAAACCAAAAATGCGACTGATCAGATAATATTTCCAGACCTCCCACATATTCGGTTTCATCTCAGCTTGGGTATATTTTTTCCAATCCTCGCTATGACGTAATTCGTCGTCAGCGATCTGTTCCAGGATCTGGCGATTCTCAGGGTCTTTGATGCTCTTTGCCAGCCGGCTATAAATATGATATTCCGTCAATTCGATGCGCTGGAAAGTTTCCAGGATGTGGCCGATAGCTTCTTCTTTTGACATACTTGCTCCGTATAGAAAATATGGACCTTATTGTAAACTATTTTATGATGGAGAATGCGTGTCAGCGCATTGCACTTCAGGTTGTATACTATGATTTCAAATACTTTTCCCGATTCAAGGATAGAATCATAGAATGACCGGAACGATTATCAATATCCTCGCTGTCATCATCGGCGGAGCGTTTGGCCTGTTTTTTGGTGCGCACCTGCCTGACCGTCTGAAGGCTACCGTCATTGCAAGTTTGGGACTCTTCACTGCCGCCATTGGTATCCAGATGTTCCTCGAAACGGAAAACCCGCTGGTTGTGCTGGGAGCCCTGTTGGTGGGTGCATTGCTGGGCGAATGGTGGCGGATCGAGGACGGATTGCAACATCTGGGACGGGTACTCGAAGAACGCTTTGTCCCCGCTCCAGCGATGTTCCCATCGGATGACGCGGACGGAACGGCCCCCGAACCTGCTTCCGATAGTCGTTTTGCACCCAGGGGAAACTTCATCCGCGGCTTTCTGACCGCCTCCCTGCTCTTTTGCGTCGGCCCGATGACCATCCTGGGTGCCATCCAGGATGGGCTGACCGGCAACTATGAATTGCTGGCCGTCAAATCGGTCCTGGACGGATTTGCCGCGCTCGCATTTGCCTCCACGCTGGGTGTCGGTGTGTTGTTCTCTACCCTGGTCATCCTGGTTTTCCAGGGTGGCATCAGTCTGCTGGCCGTGCAATTGAATGCGCTGGTCACCACACCGATGCTCAACGAGATGACCGCCGCCGGGGGCGTCATTTTGATCGGATTGGCCATCAGCAGCCTGCTGGAAATCAAAAAGATTCGTGTTGGCAACTTCCTGCCCGCTCTGATAATTGCACCGCTGATCGTGTGGGTCTTGGATTTTATTATGAATCACAGATAAACTTAGTTGAACATAGATAGAATCGGGTGAAAGCATGTCATTCCTATGTTGGACTGCTTGAGCATCAAAGGAGTCACGAAAATGTTCGAAAAAGAAACGCTCAAAATCTTGGAAAAAGCGCTTGCTAGGTTGGAATCTGGATTTACATCTTTGCCTGATATCGAGCAAAGCTATGATATGGAGAGGATCGAAGCCGTCATGATGCAGGTTGCGGAGAAGATGCAGAATAACTATCCGTATTTTCATCCGTATTACGCCGGGCAGATGCTGAAACCTCCACATCCCATTGCGCGCGTGGCCTATATGCTTGCGTTATGGATAAACCCCAATAATCATGCTCTGGATGGTGGATTGGCAAGCTCGCATTTCGAGAAGGAAGCTGTGACTGAAATTGCTAGGCTGTTTGGCTGGGAAAGCTTCCTGGGGCACCTCACCGGCGGTGGGACGATGGCGAATATGGAAGCGCTCTGGATATCCGGTCAATTGAATCCCGGCAAGAAAGTGGTTGCTTCGGAGCAGGCACACTATACCCATAAACGCATCTCCGAGGTGCTCGGTCTGGATTTCCAAGCCATTTCCTGCGACGAAAGGGCAAGAATGGATGTTGGCGCGTTACGAAAGGTTCTGGAAGCTGGCGATGTCGGGACAGTCGTTGCCACCATCGGCACGACCGGGACGGGTTCCGTCGATCCTTTACTGGAAATTCTAAGGTTGAAGGAAGAGTACGGTTTTCGGTTGCATGCTGACGCAGCCTACGGCGGATACTTTGTACTTGCGGACAACCTGGAACCATACGCCCGCGATGTGTTCGACCATCTGGGCGATGTCGATTCGATTGTGGTCGATCCCCACAAACACGGCCTGCAGCCATATGGTTGTGGTTGCATCCTTTACCGTGATCCTGCGGTTGGGAAATATTACAAACACGAATCTCCCTATACCTATTTCACTTCTTCAGAGCTCCATCTGGGTGAGATCAGCCTGGAATGTTCCAGGGCGGGCGCTTCTGCCGTGGCACTTTGGGCGACCCAAAAACTGCTGCCAATGGAAAGGGATGGGGAATTTGCGAGTGGCCTCTCTAGAGGACGCCGGGCTGCACTGACATTATATGAATTGGTGGCTTCCGATGATTGCTTCAAAACCATCTTTCCGCCAGAATTGGACATTTTGGTGTGGGCGCCAAATGGGAACAGCGCCAGCCAGATTTCCGAGCGTTCCAGGCAGGTTTTCGACGCCGCAGCAGAAGAAAATTTGCACCTGGCAACCTTCAAGTATCCCGCCTCGTTGCTCCAGGATAAATGGGTCGGCGTCGATTTCGACCAGCAGTATGTCACATGTTTGCGCTCGTGCCTGATGAAGCCTGAACATCTCGATTGGCTGGAACGTATCTGGAAGATACTCGATAAAGTTGCAATCGCCTGACTTTGACTGGGTAATCATTACTCTTTCGTAATCAGCCGCACCTGGCTGTCATAGAAGAAATAATCCCAGGCCCAGTTGAGCAGCACGACCAACCGGTTCCGGAAACCGATCAGACGGTAGATGTGCAAACCAACCCAGATCAACCAGGCCAGCAGCCCACTGAAGGAGATGCCCCATAAGCGTGCCACCGCCGCATTCCGCCCGATGGTGGCCAGCAGGCCGGGGTCTTTGTAGGTGAATGGCTTCGGCGGCTGTTCTCTCAATTCCTGGTGAATGTTCATTGCAGCGTGTCGCGCCTGTTGTTGGGCAACAGTTGCCAGCATGGGTAGAGGTTGACCTTTTGTGTCCTCCAGATACGCAGCATCGCCGACAACATAGACTTCAGGATAACCGGGGAGCTGTAAAGTCGGTTTGACGATAATCCTTCCCCCAGGTCCTTTTTCCAGGCTCAGTTTTTCTACCAAGGTTGCAACCTGCACACCGGCTGTCCATATCAACGTATGCGTTGGGATTACATCACCGCTTTCGAGTGAGACGTGTTCCCCGTCAAACCCGGTAACCTTCGTCTTCAACCGGACACTGACGTGTTTGCTTCGCAATAGTTTCAATGTGGCCGCCTGCAAGTTGCGTGGATAGATGTTTGGCATCAGGTGGTTGCTGGCTTCCACCAGAATGACGCGCGCATCCTTGAGATTCATCTGGGGATAATCCTTGGCCAATACCAGCCGGATCAGTTCAGACAATGCCCCTGCGCTTTCCACACCGGTCGGGCCGCCTCCAACTACCACGAAGGTAAGCATTGCATGGCGGATATCCGAGTCCGTTTCGCGGCTGGCCTGCTCGAAAATGGTCAATAGATGGTTGCGGGTCGCAATGGCGCTGGCGATATCCTTCATTTCGTGGCCATTCTTTTCGATGGATTGCAACCCAAAGAAATTGGTGCGGCTGCCTGCGGCCAGAATCAGGAAATCATAGTCGATTGTTTTGTGCTCTGTGACCACCCTCCGGGATTTGAAGTCGATCTTTGTTACCTCGGCCATCAAAAAAGTCAAGTTTCGCTGGCGGCGGAAGATGGCGCGAACTGGATGGGCAATTTGAACGGGGGAGAGCCCTGCAATGGCTACCTGATATAACAAGGGCTGGAACAGGTGATAGTTGCGTTTATCGATCAGAGTAATTTTTACCGGGACTTTTGCCAGCCGTTTGGTCGCTTCCAATCCACCAAATCCTGCACCGATAATGACCACGTGTGGGATCTTGTTCATATTTTCCTCATCAAAAAATTTCGGTTCTCCAGCCATTTTCATGAAAGGATCATATCCAGGTTTCCACGGTGGAAAATCCTATTACTGGACAATGGACAAAGGAAGGCCGATGGGGTTGCAACAGAATGGAGCTAACCATCTATCTTCTCACCATCGGCCCTCCGGCCTGTGAAAGTGAACCCGTAAATTCCGACACTGCGAGTGCTCCTTTGGGACCGTCCCCCAAGCCAGCCAGAAGGTATCGTTCAAGGCGGTCCGCGTTGCAAACGACATAACAGGAAGGCAGGCGCTGGCATCAGGCCGACAGCCTCCAGCCCATGCTTTGGAGGTGTTTATGCAAGTATACATTGGAATTGAATGGTGTGAAGAAAAACTTGCGGTGAGTGTGCACGCAAAACATGTCAGGAACAACCCGCTGGGTGGGCGTGCGAAGCAGGCCCAGCCATTTTCGCGGTACTTTCTGACAACCTTTGCATGCACACGATAAGGAGTGGTGCTATCTGTGCCAGGAACGGGGCATGGCCTTGGTCCATCGCGCGCCTATTACCATACCATTTGCCTTTATGCCGCTCCGAACAGCATGCCTGCCGCTGTGTGACTAACCGTTGGCTGGCTATTGCCTGGAAACTGCGGCGGACTGCACAAATGTATGGTGAAGCCTATCGTTTTCAGCAACGAGCACGACGGGCGAAACCAAACTGCTAAACAATAAATCAAATGTATCTACCTTGACAATGTCACATTTGTTGAGTCTCATTAAGTCGTATCACCTTGAAAAGGAGAAAGTCTCATAAAATCGTATCAGTTGTTTCATAATTAACCGTCGTCTGAACAACTTTTGAATGAATTCCATGGGCGAACAGGAAATCTGCTCCTACATATCCTGGGGTTCAAGGCAAAATTTTGGTTTTGTTGCCATATGTGCTGGTGATACGACTTTTCGAGACTTTGCAAAAGTAGGGGTGATACGACTTTATGAGATTTGACACATTCAAAAACTTCGGACCTCGTTGAAAATGCTTGGTAAATATGACATTGTCAAACTACACAGGTCGAAAAGATAATTGGGAATGCCTGGATCGGTGAGGAAGAACTGTCTTGGTCAGGCTGAAGTTGACAAATGGTATAGTCCATGCTAATATTGCCCCCGCTTGGCAAGGTAGCTCAGTGGTAGAGCAGGGGACTCATAAGCCCTTGGTCGTGGGTTCAACCCCCACCCTTGCCACTGGCAAGATGTTTCTTTGAAGGTGGCTTCCGGTTAAGGAAGTCACCTTGTTTTTATTACAGCACATAGGTTCAAGAAGATCCCGAAAAAAATGGTTGTGCATGAGGCGTGCGCCCCATGCACAACCATTTTTTTTTCGGTTATTCCTGGCAATGAATGTGCATCAATATGCAACCTTGTGCTGTAATATTAATCAGGCGGCATGGAATGTAGGGCGCAATGCTGGATACAGCTCTCGATACAGGCGGTAGAGCTTGTCATAGGTTTTCTGCGCTTTTCCTGGCTGGGTGCTGCCGGTGATCTGGATCGTCGCATCACAGGCAGACTCTACGCTTCGGAATATGCCTGAGCCGGATGCCGCTAATAAGGCCGCGCCGTACGCCGCACCTTCTTCCGTGTTGACCGTGACGATCTCGGCATGGAATACATCCGCCAAGATCTGCCGCCAGAGCGAACTGCGCGCTCCGCCGCCGGTCACACGCACCTGGGAGACGTTTTCCAGGCCGGCGTTTTTCATCAGTTCGAAGCTGTCCCGCAAGCCAAATGCGACGCCTTCGAGCACGGCGCGCGTCAGGTGCGGGAAGCTGTGCCGTACAGTCAGGCCGACGAAGGCGCCGCGCGCCAGCGGGTCGGGATGCGGGGTGCGTTCGCCGGTCAGGTAGGGCAGGAAGAACAGCCCATCGCTGCCGGGCGGAACGTCCACGGCGGGTTTGAGCAGGGCGTCGTAATCCATTCCGGGGGCAAACGTATCGCGGTGCCAGCGCAGACTGCCCGCCGCCGAGAGCATGACACCCATCAGATGCCATTTGCCGGGTACGGAATGACAGAAGGCATGCAAACGCCCTTCGGGTTCGATAAACGGGCCGTCGGTGGTGGCAAAGACTACGCCAGATGTGCCCAAACTGACCGAAACCACTCCCGCCCTGACGGCTCCGGTGCCAACCGCCGCAGCCGCCTGGTCTCCGCCGCCGCCGAATACCGGGATTCCTGCGGGTAGACCAAGCTCATCTGCTGCCGCGGGCGATAAGATGCCAGTGACATCCGTCCCTTCGTAGGTTTTAGGCAGGTATTCCGGCGGGATTCCGAGCGCTGCCAGCATTTCAGGCGACCAGTCCCGTTTGGCCAGATCGAACAAGATCGTGCCTGCCCCGTCTGCCCGGTCGATGGCGAATTCACCGGTCAACTTGTAGCGCACATAGTCTTTTGGCAACAGGATGTGGCGCGCCTGCTTCCAGGTCTCGGGTTCGTGCTCCTGCACCCACAAGATCTTCGGAGCGGTAAAGCCAGTCAGCGCGTCGTTGCCGGTGATCTGGATCAGTTTCTCTCGTCCAAGTTTGAGGCGGATGGTGTCGCATTGCGGACCGGTGCGCTGGTCGTTCCACAAGATCGCCGGGCGCAGCACATTTCCATTTTCGTCCACGAGAACCAGGCCGTGCATTTGCCCGGTCAGGCCTAGACCTTTGACAGCTGCCGTATCCACACCGGTTTTGGCCAGAATCTGGCGGATGCTCTCGGCAGTGGCATGCCACCAAAGGGCTGGGTCCTGCTCGCTCCACAGGGGCTGCGGGGTTTCGTAGGGGTACTCGTTCGAAGCCACGCCCAGCACACGCCCGCCTTCATCCACGAGCAGGGCTTTGGTGGCGGTGGTCGAAGTGTCGATGCCGATGAAATATTCCATCTTACTCCAGTCCCAATCGCTCAACGATCACCTGGACCGCTTCCTCATCCCTGGGGAAATCCACATCGGCATACAGCTCCCAGGTTTCGATGTGTGTGACAGATTCGCCCGGGGCCAACCTGGCAATCGGGGCCAGGGTTTCCAACTCGATGAACCGGTCGTTGCAATAACATTCACTTGAACTGCCGAAATCGTAATAATCGGCCTGGGCGTCGAAGGCCGCTTGTTTGACGAACAACGTCCCATCCAGCCAGTAGGCCAGCCAACCACGCGGATTGGGGTATCCAACTTTGAAGGGCGTATCCATTTTGGCGTAAACCAAAATGTAAGAGTTGCCCCAGGTCACCTGCGGACTGGCGAGGTCGGTGTACGGCCAGAGCGCCAGCGAGCGGTTTGGCAGGAGACCGGTTTGCTCCTGTGATTGGGGCAGGAGCGCCACTCCGCCTTTTTTGAGCTGGGTGATTGCCCAGGGTGCACACTCTACGGGCCATAAACCGCGATTGGTCAGCCTATGACGAACGATGACTTGCGGTTTGTCCTCCACCAGCGAGACCTGGATGGACTTCTCGATCCCGGTCTGGACTTCGATCGGTTGTGTGACCGAAAGGCCGTTCTGCACCGGGAGTACCTCCACCGGAGTGTCGTCCGGGACATATGTGCGGGGCAGGTTTTCGGGAGCGTGCCACAGGCGGTGCCCACCGTAGAAGTGGAATATCTCACCATCCGGGCACTTGGTCACGATATCCGGCAGTTCAGCGAGCAGATTTTCCCCGCCGTTGAAGCGCAGGGAGATGATGCGCGGTCCCACTGACTGGGTGACCAACAGGCTGAGCGCAGCGTTCTCAAGGGAGACGCAATCGAGATCAAGGAATTTTGTGGTGTTCATAAGATTTATTATAAAAGGGAGAGATGCCACGGAACACCTCTCCCTTCATTTGCTTTAGCGTACGCCAAGTAGCAGGTCGATGGTCAGTTGGTCGAGGCGTTCGTATTGCAAGCCTTTCGAACTGATTGCCGAACGATCGAAGGGCTGGGACTTGAGCGCCCTGGCTTTTTCAGGACTATATGCCCCAAAATACTGGCTCATCGAGCCGTCATCTGCATGGATCTCCGCCAACAGCGCCTGGATTTCCTTGTCTGCGTTGAATTGGGCGGCTTTCTCTTTCAAGATGAGGTAGGTGCGCATGCAGCCGCGGGCGAAATCCTTGACACCTCCATAATCTTCGGTGCGGTAGGCATGGGCGTCGAAGTGACGGGGACCTGCGTAGCCGACATCTTCGAGGAATTTGACCAGGTAGAAGGCAGCCTTGATATCGCGTGAACCGAAGCGCAGGTCCTGGTCATAGCGGCCGGGATACTGGTCGTTCAGGTCGATGTGGAAAAGCTTGCCCGCTTCCCATGCCTGGGCAACACCGTGCATGAAGTTGATGCCTGCCATGTGCTCGTGCGCCACTTCGGGGTTTACGCCGACCATTTCGGGATGGTCGAGAGTCTCGATGAAAGCCAGCATGTGGCCGGTGGTAGGGTTGTAGAGGTCAGCGCGTGGTTCGTTGGGCTTGGCTTCCAGGGCAAATTTCAGGTCATAGCCCTGATCGAGCGCGTATTCGCAAAAGAAGTTCATCGCCTCGCGGTTGCGCTTAATGGCTTCCGTAGCGCTCTTGGACGAATCGGTTTCTGTGCCTTCTCGTCCACCCCAGAAGACGTAGATTTTAGCGCCAAATTCCACGCCCAAATCGATGGCGTTTAACGTCTTTTGGATTGCGTAAGCGCGGACTTTAGGGTCATTACTGGTGAAAGCGCCATCTTTGAAAATCGGATCGCCAAACAGGTTGGTGGTTGCCATTGGAACGACCAGGCCTGTGTCCGCCAGCGCCTTACGAAAGTCTTTCTTGATGGCTTCGGCTTCGGCGGGTGTGGCGTCAATCGGGATCAGGTCATTGTCATGAAAATTTACTCCGTACGCGCCAACCTCGCCGAGCAGATAAACCAGTTCGGCGGGGGTTTTGGAGGAGCGCACGGGTGAACCGAAGGGATCACGGCCTATACTGCCGACCGTCCATAATCCAAAGGTAAATTTGTGTTCCGGTTTTGGGGTATAGTCTGACATTGTTAAAACCTCTTAGGATGTGAGTGAATGTAGTGTTTCTTCTTGGATTATTGGCATAAACGATCAAGACAAGTATTATAGCCTTCGACAGATATTACATTTAATATCTGCAAATCTTTGTCAGATCTGCCAATGATCAATGTGTCTATGCCTTCCAAATGGATTACTGGTTCCGTTTCAGCACCATATCCACATATACGGCAACCACCAGCACTGCGCCAGAAACCACATACTGCCAGGCAGAAGGGACGTTCATGATCTGCAAGCCGTTGGTCAGGCTGGTAATGATCAGCGACCCAATCATAGCGCCAAAGATGGTGCCTGCGCCTCCGAGGGTAGACGTCCCACCCAGGATGCAGGCTGCGATCGCAAACAATTCATACCCAGTGCCCGCTGCAATCGTTCCGTATCCAACGTAGGATGCCATAATTACGCCCGAAATACCGCATAGGAATCCCATCATTACGAAGATTGCGAAGGCATTCTGGCGAATGCCAATGCCCGAAAGCCGGGATGCTTCGCGGTTGCCGCCAATGGCATAGGTGTAGCGCCCAAATTTCGTATTGTTCGAAATATACGCGACAATGACGGCAATAATGGCCAGGATCAACACGGGAATCTGAATACCTTGATATTGGTTGACATATCCTACATAGCCAAAGAGCAAAGCGGCCGGGAACGCCGTCTTCAGGATGTCCTGGTATAGTGGAGCCAGCTTAAAACCATACCTGACTCTGCGCTGGCGGCTATTGAACATCTGAATGAACAATAGGATTGCAACGATTACTGCCAAGATCCAACCCCACGTGTGCGGTAGGTACCCCTGACCAATGTACGAAAACAAAGGCTGGTTGGCAGGAATCGTCTTTCCACCCGTCCGGATGAGGATTAAGCCATTGAGGATCCACATGCTACCCAACGTCACGATGAAGGATGGCACGCGCAGGTAGCCGATGATGTATCCCTGCGCGACGCCGTACAGCGTACCCATCGCCAGTCCACACAGGACAGAGAGAATAGTGGTCAACCAGGCTGGCGCATCGGGCAAATACTGATTCCAAGTGTACGCTTGGAGGTAGGCAACGATGACGGATACGTACCCGGCCAGTCTTCCTACCGAGAGGTCTACGTGTCCGGCTACGAACACCAGCACCATCCCCACCGATAGCACCGCGGTAATGGTCATCTGGCGGAATAAGTTGGAGAAATTCTGCGCGGATAGATATATTCCATCCGTCAGGAAAAAGAAGAGCAACCAAATGACGATCATTGCCACCACGAGGGCATAGGTCTGCAAGTTGGAACGGATTTGTTGCCCGATCTGGGAAACGTTGCTCTTGGTTGGGGAGGCTGTGGTTGTAGTTGTGCTCATAATCATCACCTTTCAGGAATGGGTTGGGAGGCTACGCCGGTTGCCAGCGCCATAATCTTTTCTTCTGTTGCTTCAGAAATATCCAACGTGCCAACAGATCGATCTTCGTGCATGACCATGACTCTGTCGCTCATGCCCAATACTTCCTCCAAATCGCTGGAGATCATAATAATTGCAATACCTTTCTCGCTCAAGTCGTTCATGATTTTATAGATTTCATACTTGGTGCCCACATCGATCCCGCGCGTGGGGTCATCCATGATGAGAACCTTTGGCTTGGACATCAGCCACTTGGAAATCACCACCTTTTGCTGATTGCCGCCGGAAAGGGAATCGGCCGGAGCATTCAGGTTTGGGGCTTTTATTGCCAGGTTTTTTGCAAAATCCATGCTCTCTTTCAACTCAGCAGTATCGTTAATTCTGAGGAACGAGGCGAAACGATCAAGGTTGGCCAGGGAGATGTTGCGCAGGATGGACTGGATCAGCACCAGTCCGTGCCTCTTGCGATCCTCAGGCACCAAGCTGATGCCATGCAACATAGCTTCTCGTGAATTGCGGATAGTAATCTCACGTCCTTCCATCTTGATCTTCCCCCGGTTGATCTTGCCATATTCCCCGAACAGGGTCATCACCAATTCGGTCCGCCCGGAACCCATCAAGCCCGCGATGCCCAGGATCTCTCCGCGCCGCAGGTTGAAAGTCACGCCTTTTAGAACCTCATAAGCAGGATCTTCCGGGTCGAGCGCGTGCAGGTCCTCCACCTCGAGGATGACTTCGCCGGGCTTGCGATGACCTTTTGGGAAGCGTTCCTTCATTTCGCGTCCCACCATGTTGCGTACCAGGGTTTCGGTATTGAGTTTTTCGGTGGGCTGGGTAATGACCGTCTTGCCATCGCGTAGCACGGTAACCGTATCGGTGATCTGGAAAAATTCCTCCAGTTTGTGGCTGATGTAAATGCACGTGACGCCGTGCTGTTTGAGACCTCGCAGGATCTCCATCAGTTGTTCGATTTCCGCCTCGGCCAGCGCGCTGGTCGGCTCATCTAGAATGAGAACCCTGGCATTTTCCGCTAGTGCCTTGGCGATCTCGGTCATCTGCATCCTACCCACCCCCAGATGGCGCACGATGCTCCTCGCCGGAACATCCAGATGATACTTCTCCAAGATCTGCTGGGTATCGGCGTAGAGTTTTTCCCAGTTGATGATCCCAAATTCCACCGGCTCTTTCCCCAGGTAAATATTTTCACCGACCGTGATACTGGGCACCAGGGTCAATTCCTGGTAAACGATTGCAATTCCTTCCTCTGTGGCCTGGCGGATCGACCGATTCTCCAATTTCAATTCACGTCCGTCATAAAGGACTTGCCCTTCATAGGTACCCCACGGATAAACGCCGGCCAGAATTTTCATCAGGGTGGATTTGCCTGCTCCGTTCTCGCCGCAAATGCCGTGAATCTCCCCTCGCCGGATGGAAAACGATACGTTATCCAAGGCGGTGATTCCCGGGAATTTTTTGGTCACATTTTTGAATTCAAGAATGACGTCGTTATCCATCACGCACTCCTCAAACGAGTTTCAAGACCTTGTATCAATGATACATCCTATCAGGATTCCCGGCCCTTCTCAGAGGCCGGGAATCCTTCAAACTAAATGTTAATTAGGGTTTCGGAGGGCGCTGACCTTCAGGGATGTCACGATAGACATCGTCATAGCTCTGGAAACCGCTCTTCACGATGAGCTCGTAGACGTTGTCCTTGGTAACCTGGACGACAGGCAGGAAGAGCGCCTTGACGTTGCCGGTCTTGGTATCATCATTGGTCAGTTCGGCCAGAGTGTAATCCTTCAACCCTTCGACCGCCTTACCCTTGAGCAGATTGTCCAGCATGTCTACAGCCATCGGGGAGAGCAGGCGGATGTCTTTGTAGACGGAGACGGTCTGTTCGCCCTTGACGATGCTGTTGCAGCCATCGGCGGTGGCATCCTGCCCGGAGATCGGAACCTTGCCTGCCAATCCTTGAGCCTTCATGGCCTGTAGTTCGCCCAGCGCTGTGCCATCGTTGGAGGCAATCACAGCATCGATCTTGTTCTGCTGAGCCGTGAGGATGTTTTCCATCATCTTCTCAGCAGTAGCGGGATCCCAATTGTCCACCCACTGATCGGCCACGATTTTGATGATGCCCTCATCGAT
>DAOTXM010000108.1:0-4280 GCA_034435215.1 Anaerolineales bacterium | reverse complement strand
CGGTACTTTCTGACAACCTTTGCATGCACACTCTCCAGCATGCGTATGCACGCAAAGGCTGTCAGTCGCGTGGGCTCAGCCTGCCGCCCCGGCGTCATCTTGCGAGGAAATCCCGCGCCGAGGACGTTGCAGGGAGCAGATTATACTAATATGGTTTTGTACATACCAAAAGCGATCAGCAACAGGATTCAGGAAACCCTCGCAAAATGATAGAGGCTGCCATGAATAATATACACCTGGCGATATTCAGCATTGAAGCCGTCATCATTGCCCTCCTGGTATTGTTCCAATTCCGCATGAGATCACGCTTTGGTCTCTCCCCGCTCTATATTACGCTTGGTGTTTTCCAACCCGTCCAGACGATCCTGGCCTCGACCGTCTATGTGGAGATCCTGCCAGGGATGATTGTCAGCCCAGGATCTGTGATTATGTTCACGGCAAGTCTATTTGTTATTCTACTGGTGTACGTTTTCGAGGACGCAATCGAGACCCGCAAGGCTGTCTACGGGATTGTGTTTGCCAATTTGACCATGACCCTGCTCCTGTTCATGTTTGGGAGACAATTGGAACTTCTCGACACGTTTAATTTTCTCGGCTTGTCTCGCGAGATACTCAATCGAACTGCCCGAGCTATGCTCATTGGAACCATTGTCCTTTTCACCGATGCAGTGTTGCTCATCTTTGTCTACGAGGCAGTCTGGCGGTTAATTACCAGGAATCTTTTTCTGCGTATCTATCTGACTATGACCCTCGTGCTTACTTTCGACAGTTTGGCTTTCACCACTGGGGTTTTCTACGGACAGCCAAATTATGCCATCATTCTCACCTCGGGCATAATCGGCAAACTCATTATGGCGGCTTTCTATGCCTTGATCCTCACAATCTACCTGCGCTTTGCCGAACCATCAGATCATACAACTCAACTGTTTCGAGATATTTTCGATATCTTATCCTACCGTCAAAAATACGAAGTTGCGCATCAGCGCGGACAGCAAACAGAATCCTTACTACGAGAAAGCGAGGGAAAATATCAAACCCTCGCCAGGATTTCTCCTGTTGGGATCTTTCGCACCGACGCAAATGGCATCACCACCTACGTCAACCCGAAATGGTGCGAAATCTCGGGGGTTTCCTTGCAGGATGCATTGGGAGACGGATGGCTTGACGCAGTTCACCCTGATGATAGAGAAAGAGTAAGTAGAGGCTGGCAAGAGTCTACCCAATTAAAGAAAGAATCGTCTTCTGAATATCGTTTCGTCCGCCCGGATGGAACGATTGCCTGGGTAATGGGACGGGCGGTTCCTGAAATGAATTCCGAGCATCAGATCGTCGGCTATGTTGGCACGATCACGGATATTACTGAGCGCAAGCAGGCGGAAAAGATTTTAGAACAAAGAGCACATGAACTCCAGACCCTCTACCAGACCTCCCTCGAAGTCAACGCCCAAACGAATCTAGATTCCCTGCTTCATGCAATTGTGCAGCGCGCTGCGTCACTGGTCGGAGTGGAGAGTGGCGGATTATATTTATTGCAGGCAAATAGACAAAGCCTTAAGCTGGCAGTTTCTTATAATCTACCAGTACTTCCCAATGACATTACAATCGCTTTGGGAGAGGGCCTATCCGGTAGAGTGGCGCAACATGGCGAAGCCATGGTTGTGGAAGATTATCGAACATGGGAGGCGCGGCTCAGGATCTTCGATAGTTCTCCCCTGCGCCGTGTACTGGGCGTCCCGCTCAAAGCCAAGGAAAACGTGATCGGTGTGATCAATATGGTAGATCGTACGCGCACAGGTTCATTCTCCGATGAAGAGATGCGTCTGGTAAGCCTGTTTGCCGACCAGGCCGCTCTGGCAATCGAGAACGCGCGTCTGTACGAGAACGCCCAGCGTCGCCTCAACCAAACTTTGGCTCTGCGCGAGATAGACCATGCAATTACGGCAAGCGTACAAATTCAGCATGTGCTCAAGATTGCCCTCAAGCACGTAATCAGAGAATTAGGCGTGGATGCTGCTGTCATTTTATTGTACGACCCAAGGGAACAAATTCTGCGGTATGAACTTGGAAGCGGGTTCCAGACAGATACGCTTCAATCCACCCATTTGCGGTTGGGGGAAGGCTACGCCGGGCGGGCAGCGTTGGGAAGGCAAACCATATATATTCCAGATTTTCAGACACGCCACACAGATTTCCTGCGCTCACCGACCTTTCATCGGGAGGGTTTTGTCTGTTACTTCGGCATTCCTTTGATCGCTAGAGGTGAGATCATGGGCGTGTTGGAGATTTTTCATCGCTCACCGCTCAACCCAGACTTAGAATGGTTGGGATTCATGGAAATGCTGGCTGGCCAAATCGCGATTGCCATCGACAATGCAACTCTGTACAGGGATTTACAGCGCTCCAATATAGAGCTCACGATAGCCTATGACGCCACCATCGAGGGCTGGGCACGGGCGCTCGAGCTGCGCGATATGGAAACCGAAGGGCACAGCCGGCGGGTGGTCGATATGACTTTGGAATTGGCTCGCAAAATGGGCATTGAGGAAGAGCAACTTTCGCACGTTCGCCAGGGTGCACTCTTGCATGACATTGGTAAGATGGGTGTACCCGATTCCATTCTACAGAAAACCGGTTCACTCACCGACGACGAGTGGGAGATTATCCACCAGCACCCGGTGTATGCAAATAAATGGCTTGCCCCGATCTCTTATCTCAAACCTGCCATGGAGATTCCTTATTGTCACCACGAGAAGTGGGACGGCACAGGATACCCAAGCGGATTGAAAGGCGAGCAAATCCCCCTGGCAGCGCGTATCTTTGCAGTTGTGGACGTGTGGGACGCCCTCACCAATGACCGTCCATATCGTCCTGCCTGGACCAGAGAGAAAACCCTGGAGTATATCAAAGAACAATCTGGAAAATATTTCGACCCAAAGGTTGTCGATGCTTTTCTGGAATTAATCTCGTCGGATTGAACAATCTTACGGCAACCTCTATGGATAGCCTTGCTTTCAGGTAAAATCCAGCACATGTCGATCGAAAAAGAATACATGCCCAAAACCGCCATGAGCATCCACGCCCACCCGGATGACCAGGAATTTACCGTTGCTGGCACCCTGGCGAAATGGGCCCAAACCGGATGCAGGATCATTTCTGTCATCATCACCAGCGGTGATGCCGGATCGAACGACCCCGCGCATGCCGCCGATTACAAGCCAACCCTGGCCTCCATCCGTGAACAGGAACAGATTGCGGCCAATGAAACCCTCGGGATTGCAGAAACCATCTTCATGGGTCAACCGGATGGCGAACTGGAACCAACCGTTGCGCTGCGCAAGGAAGTCACCAAACTGATCCGCCGCTACAAGCCGGACGTAATCGTCACTGGCGACCCACAGGCGGTCTTCTACGGCAACGGCTATATCAACCATCCCGACCATCGCGCCGCGGCGCAGCTGGCGTTATACGCCGCATTTCCATCCGCGGGGTCACGCCTGTTATTTGCCGATTTGCTGGAGGAGGGATATGAACCGCACACCGTAAAGCGGGTCTACATCCATGGCTCGGAAAAACCCGATACATGGGTGGACATCCGCGAGACGATCGGTATAAAAATAACGGCGCTCAAGAAACATGCCAGCCAATTGGGCGATTGGGACCCGGAGAAAATGATCCGCGAATGGGCCGGGGAAGAAGGTAAGGAAAGGGAGCTAAAATACGCCGAGGCCTATAAAGTCATGATCCTGGAGGAACAGGAAGAGAAACCGGAAAACTGATCCGCTATACTCTCTTGAGCGCAGTTTCTCCTGTGAGAAGGTAAACCTTTTTGTGTCTACCTAATTTGTAGTCACAGTAAAGGAACGCGATGTGGCTGAATTGCGAAGAGTAGGCACATGAGAACTGAAAAACAAGTTAAGCGAATATATGCGATGGGTAAAAGCTAGTGAGACCAACATCGTGGCAGAATACGAGAAAACGACCGGGCTGGTCGTGATCGTGAAACCTACGCTGAAAGAGCGGTTGCATGCGATGGTGGAAGCGGGTCTGGCAGATTCAAACCAATTTTTTGGTTCCATCCGCTTGAGCCAACTGTAATGCGCGGTAGATAAAAGCGGTAGAGATAAATTTCCACCGCTTTTAATTTTGGCGGCTCTCCCGTTTCTGGCGGGATTTATCCACAGAAAAACGCAGATAAACACCGATTCTTGATAAATGATCCTGAATAATCCCTTTCATCTGTGTTTATCTGTGGTGAATTTTTGCCCTTTCCCGTTAAAAAC
>DAOTXM010000107.1:0-3951 GCA_034435215.1 Anaerolineales bacterium | reverse complement strand
GTTTTTAACGGGAAAGGGCAAAAATTCACCACAGATAAACACAGATGAAAGGGATTATTCAGGATCATTTATCAAGAATCGGTGTTTATCTGCGTTTTTCTGTGGATAAATCCCGCCAGAAACGGGAGAGCCGTCATTTCTTTAGCGGGAACGTAAATTACGATTCTTCCATTCGACTTTAGACCTGATTTGGCTTCCACTCTTCTCTGCGGAGGGCAAAATGATTGACCGTATCATCAATTGGTTTACGCTCGAGCCAGCTGTAAGTATGCTGATGATCACCACGGCCATCGTGTTGTTTGGGTCGGCGTTCAAGGCCTACAAGGAATCCTCCGGGGATTTCTGGCCCTGGATGCGCCGGATTATCGAGGCCTCTGTGGCCGCGATTTTGTTCCTGGGCCTGCTGTGGGCCTTCCGGGCTATTCTCAATGACAATGTCAATACGTTTTACGCGACGCACGGGAGCGTTTCGGATGTCAGCCGCGCCAGTGCCTGGTCCATCTGGGGACGGCCTCATACGCAGGTGGAACTGACTGTCGACCATACCCATGAAGTCGAGGTACAGGAGGAACTGCCTCGCGAAGATCCAACTCTGCCTCCGCTCTACCGGACGGTAAAACAAACCCAGGAAGTGCCGCAGAACAGCATCACAGGGTTTGTCGGTGATGTCAAGATGTATCTGAGCGAACGCGAGAAGGGCTACGCATTCTATAGCGGTTATACCGTCGATGTGACGCTCAATTATGACATCGTCAACGCTTCCGTCATCGAGACGGATGCAACCTTCACTTTCCCACTATCGCCAGGGCAGACACTCTTCGAGGATTTTGTCGTCAAGATGGATGGCATCGATCTGAGCCCGGACCTGCGCTTTGCACCTGATACCGTTTCCTGGATGGCCAAAATGAAACCACACCAGCAGAGCCAGGTCGTGATCACGTACTCGTCACGCGGCATGGACTACTTTTATTACCAAATCCCCGTACAGCGCGAGATCAAGAATTTTTCCCTGACGCTCACTGTCGACCGGCTGCCGGTCTCGCTGTTGAACTACCCGGATGGCGTTATCACACCGACGGACATCCAGCCGACCGAGGATGGTCAGGGCTCCATCCTGACCTGGAACCTGGACCGCGCCATTACCATCGCCGGAATGGGGGTGGCGCTGATCCAGCCGGAGCAACCCGGTGCCCAGGTCCTGCGTGTGCTGGTGTTATCCCCTTACGCGCTGACCTTGCTCGGGGCGATGCTGGCGTTGACCATGCTCATCTGGGGTCTGCAAGTCCGCTTCCTGGATCTGGCGCTGCTTTCGGCCGTCTACACCATGCAATTCCTTTTGATGGCCGCCATCAGCGACTATTTCTTTGGTTTTTGGGGTTCGCTCCTGATCGGCGCCGGGTTGACCCTGTTCCTGTCCTTCCTGCTGTTCCGGAAACTGCCGTCGCGTTCCTTACGGGTGGTCATCTACATCCTGGTAGCGTTTTTCACGATCGTCTACCCGCTTTCCGGGCTTTTGACGGAACTCTCCCAACAGAACGCCTTCAATATGCTGCTGCAGGCCGGGCTGATCCTCTACATCACCGGATTTTCTCTGTATGTGAACAGGGCCAAAACGGAAGAAGCCGCTTCAGAAAGCTGATTGGCATGGCATCCATCAGATTTCTCCTCGAAACCTGGGTTGCGCGTGAGCCAACGGGGAGTCTATGGCTGGCGGTCGCCACCGCTTTGATCTTCGGCGTGACATTTGTCCGCTCACGCGGCAGCAACGCGCGCGCCTGGAACTGGATCCGTAGCCTGTTCGAATCCCTTGCCAAAGCAATCGCCTTTGCTGTCTTGGCTGGGTTGGTTTACTTTTTGTTGAATAGCAGTTTTGCAGCATTCAATAAAATCTATGGTTCGTTCACGACAGGCGGCAGCTTGAGCAACCTGGCCCATCAGGAATGGGTGAATGCCTACGGCGGCGCTTTCTTCGAACAACGGGATCTGGAGGTCACCCAATATGTCACGGTCGAGACCCAGGAAGTGATCCAGCCGGAAGGTTCATCTGTGCCGCTCTATCGCAATGTCAAAGTCGAACAGCCCATTTCTGAGAACAGCGTGACGCGCTTCCGAGGGGATGTGACCATTCAGGATGCAGATCGGGAACGCCAGGGCGCCACGTTCAATGCTTTTGCGCTGTCGGCGTTGTATGAGTACGAGATCGTCAACCCCACTGAAACTTTCACCCATGTGGAATACAGATTCCCCCTGTTTTCCGGCGCCAAAACGTACCGGGATGTCAGTGTCAAATTGAACGGCAGGGAGGTTCCCTGGCGTGTTTCGAACGAAGCCCTCGTCTGGGATCAGCGACTGGATCCTGGCGAGAAAGCCGCTGTCTCAGTCCATTATTCGACCTGGGGCATGGAGGGATTCCAATACAAAGTTTCGACTCCACGCGAGATCCTCGATTTCAAGCTAACGATCTCATCGGATATTTATCTGGGTTGACTGACCTACGAGCCGCAAGATGGCGGCATCCAGTTGGATGCCAGAAGCGACACCAACACAACCTACCACACGTTCTCCATCGACCGTGCTATCATGGCTCCGAGCATGGGGCTGAGTGTAAAACAATTCTGGCCATATGCTCCGTATCATGAAATGATCGTGTTGCTGCCCTATGTTGCGCGTGCATCGCTCCTGTTCTTTGCCATGGCCGCGCTGACTTTCCTGATCTGTGATGTACCGGTTCGTTTGAGGCAATTTGCTTTGCTGGGTGGTTTGTTTACATTGCCTTTTCTGATTCTTATGTCCGGTTATGTCCCTTATCCAGGCTTCATTACCCCGGCGGGCTTTGCAGGCTACCAGGTGAAATTGTTGCCGGTGCTTTCGGGTTTATCTTTGATCCTTGCTTTTTCCCTTTTGCGCAGGCTGCCCCGCTTGCCTCTGGTTCTGGTTCTACTGCTGATGGCTCTTGCGATGGGTGGATATGCCTTCATCGGCCTTTTGCCGGATGAGCAGAAACGCAACGCCGTCGAGACCCTGATTCAGGCCTGCCTGATCGGTTACATCTTTGTTCTGGCGCTTTACACCCGCTTGCGTCCAGTTGTTGCTGGTAAAAAACCTCTGGAAGTCCGACCCGGGAACAGGCGCAACCTGACCGTCCTTTTGCTGGTGCTTATTTTGTTGTCTTTACTGGCTGGTGTATTTTTGAATTTTGGTGGCCCGGAATTGCCTGTACCCCCATCCGGATATATTACCAGCATGACAATCAGTCACTCGATTGTACATTTCCCTCCAGCCCTAACTCCGGTGCAATCCTGCGCATGGCCTGGATGACATTGCCCACATGTTCCCACAGGTCCACGCCGAACTCGGCAGCCGACTCTGCGATCTCGTCCCGATTGGCTCCAGCGGCGAAAGCCTTGTCCTTCCATTTCTTCTTGACCGAGCTCACCTCCAGGTCCAGCAGCGAGCGCGAGGGGCGCACCAGCGCGACGGCGGTCACCAGACCGGTGATTTCGTCGCAGGCGTAGAGTGCTTTACGGCGCAGGGTGTCGCGCGGCACGCCGGTATCCACGCCATGGCTGAGGATGTCTTGAATGAGCTCCTCATCCAGTTCGCACTCACGCAGGATGGGCGCACCCTTAACCGGGTGTTCCTCCAGGGTGGGATGGATCTCCCAGTCGAAATCGTGTAACAAGCCCAGCAGACCCCAGGTTTCCACGTCTTCGCCGAATTTTTCGGCGTAGAACCGCATGACGGCTTCCACACAAAACATGTGCTTGATCAAGTTTTCGTTCTTGACATATTCACGAACAATGGTAAGGGCTTCGTCACGGGTCATTGCGTGTCTCCTTTTTCTGAACCGCCGAGAGCGCAAAGACCACAAAGGTATTCTCAGTACTTCACGAAAGTTGAAAGGGTACCCGAAAACAGGGGTGGGGGGGGGGGGGGGGGGGGGGGGGGGGG
>DAOTXM010000106.1:0-7662 GCA_034435215.1 Anaerolineales bacterium | reverse complement strand
ATGTTATTCTTGCCTGGGATTATTGCGGAACATGTCCATCGTGCAAGCAAGGCAAGGAACTCTATTGCCTGAATTTCTTCCTGCATAATTTCCACGGCGCCCGCCCGGATGGCACTACTACCTTGCGGAAAGGTGATCAGGAAATCCACGGTTCATTCTTCTGCCAGTCATCTTTTGCTGAGTATGCACTTGCCAACGAACGAAATGTGGTCAAAGTTCGGGATGATATACCCCTCGAAATCCTTGGGCCTATGGGATGCGGAGTCATGACAGGCGCTGGCGCAGTGATGAATGCACTTCAAGCCAGACCAGGGTCATCCATTGCTGTATTTGGGGTTGGCCCGGTGGGAATTAGCGCGGTCCTCGCTGCTGGGGTGTGTGGTTGTACTACTATCATCGCTGTTGATATCAAACCTGAGCGGCTCAAAGCAGCTAAGGAATTGGGCGCTACTCATACCGTTAACGCATCAGAGATCGATCCGGTTAAGGCCATTCTCGATATCACCCATGGAGGTCCGGAATTCAGCCTCGAGTGCGTCGGCAATCCTAAGGTGTTACGACAGGCTGTGGACGTGCTTCCCCGCCTTGGGGTCTGTGGTCTTACAGGCGTTGTGCCCCCTGGCACGGAAGTCAGCCTGGACATGGATCTGATCATGAATGGCCGAGCGGTCAGGGGAATCCTTGGAGGTGATGCAATTGCGGATCTGTTTATTCCCAAGCTGGTCGAACTATATCTCCAGGGACGGTTCCCATACGACAAGATGATCACATACTATGCCTTCAAAGACATCAACCAGGCTGTAAAGGATATGGAAGAAGGTCGTGTGGTCAAACCGGTTTTGCGCATGTAGCAGCCAGTATTAATCGATAACGGAGGCAAGCATGAAGTTTGTCAGAGTAAACATGACGGATAAGACCATCAGAATTGAAGATGTGTCGCCGGATTACGCTGGGTTGGGGGGCAGGGGCCTGACCTCGATCATGATCAATAATGAAGTCCCGCCGGGATGCGATCCCCTGGGACCAGAGAACAAGCTCATCTTTGCCCCGGGTTTCCTGACTGGCACCCCGTTGGTGAATACCAGCCGCATCTCCGTTGGAGCTAAAAGTCCCTTGACGGGTGGCATCAAAGAGAGCAACGCGGGTGGGACTATAGGCGCCTCATTGGGCCATCTGGGGATTACAGCGATCATTGTCGAGGGACAGGCCTCAGACGGGGACCTCAGCCTGCTCCACATCGATGAGCGGGGTGAAGCAAACCTGGTGTCGGCTCAGGAATACCGGGGATTACGCACCTACGCGTTGGCCGAAAAATTGTTAGCTATTTATGGCGAGAAGAGTTCGATCATGTGCATCGGACCGGCGGGTGAGTACCAATTAGCTTCAGCATCGGTCCAGTCGACGGATGTCGATGGGCGTCCCTGCCGGGCAGCTGGTCGCGGCGGCATGGGAGCGGTGATGGGCGCCAAAGGGCTTAAAGCCTTGGTTGTCGACCAGCGTGGAAAAGCCCCTGATGATATTGCAGATCCAAAGGCCTTCAAGGAAGCGACCAAGGTCGTTGTCGAAGCGGTTAAAGCAGACCACATGAGCGCGGAGGTCATGCCCGCGCTCGGTACTGCGGCGTTGGTAGCCCCAGTCAACGCTATGGGCGCTTTTCCCAGTTATAACGCCACCAAAGGTCAATTGGACGGATGGGAAAAGATCAGCGGCGAGGCAATGGCTGAAATCATCAAGGAACGCGGAGGCAACACCACCCATCGGGGCTGCGACCAGTGCATGATCCATTGTTCCAACATATACGTGGATAAAGACGGTAAATTTATCACCGGGTCTTTGGAATACGAGACCATCTGGGCCACAGGCGGTATGACCGGCATCACCGACTTGGACGTGATCGCTCGCCTCGACAATCTGTGTGACGACATTGGGCTCGACACGATGAATACGGGCGTAGCTATTGCCGTTGCCATGGACGCTGGATATAAGAAGTTTGGTGATGCGGAAGCAGCCCTCGAGATGGTGGAAGAGATTGCCAAGGGCACGGAGTTTGGTCGAATTCTGGGCAATGGTCCGGCTGCGGTGGGGGAGCATTTCAACCATCCCCGGGTTCCAGTGGTCAAACGGCAAAGCATCGCAGCTTACGACCCACGCGGTATGTTAGGCAACGGCGTTACCTACGCTACCTCCCCAATGGGCGCTGATCACACCGCAGGCAACGTGGTTGGGGCTTACCTGGAGGGAAAGCTCGATCCACTCAACCCAGAAGGCCAGACTGACACTTCCAGGTTTTTACAAATCGCCATGGCTGCCTTCGATTGTATGGGACAATGTTTTATGGCGAGTGTGGCCTTGCTACATCCCGATGGGTTCGGCGCTTTCCAGAAACTGATCGAGGCCAAAGCAGGCGCGCAGTTTGAAGAAGGCTACTTCCCCTTCGGGCTGGGAACGCGAATCTTGAAGGCCGAAAAGGAATTCAATCGAAAAGCAGGATTTACGAAGCAAGACGATCGCCTGCCCCGCTTCTTCTATGAAGAACCACTGTCTCCACACAACAAGGTCTTTGCGATCAGCGACGCCGAGTTAGACAAGGTCTTGGAATTCTAGCAGGCATATTGATGAAGGTGAAGGTCAAACTTTACGGAACTCTAAGTTTACACGTTCCAGGATATAAGCCTTCACAAGGTTTACTCGTTGATCTTCCAGATGACGCGGCAGTTAAAGACTTGCTTTCCTATTTGGAGATCTCAGAAATGCGTGGGATCGCGGTCATTGCAAGTGGCCGGGTGCTAAAAGCTGACGATAAAATGCACGATGGGTCATCTTTGGATATCTTTCAGAGTATTCAAGGCGGTTGATAATATCTGTGGTACGAGAGTTCTCTCGCATTCGAAAGAGAAAATGTCACCCGCTTATAAGTGTAGTGTGAAAATTCTAGAAAGGAGAATTGTAAGTATGTAGAAAATCCGGAGAAAAAAAAAGCTGTTGTCTAATGGCAAAACGTAAGAAAAAATCCATAGTTTCAAAAAATAAGGAGGAGCAATGGATATCAAAAAGAATTTGACTCGTCGCGATTTTCTCAAAGTTGCGGCAGTTGGAACCGCCGGGCTAATGAGTGCCTGCGGTGGGGGATCGGCTAAAGCCAAGGACAAGATTGTAGTTGGCATGTCGAGACCTCTCTCCGGTTGGAATGCCGTCATCGGCGATTCAGCCTATCGCCCGGTCTATGAGACCTTTGTAGCAGAGGTCAATGCTGATGGGGGTGTTTATGTAGAGGAGTATGGAAAGAAACTGCCCATTGAGCTAATTATCTATGATGATAAGAGTGATGTGGGTACCATGACCAGGTTAACGGAGAAGTTGATCGTGGAAGACAAGGTCGACTTCCTGTGGCCTGCCTCCGGGACAGCTTTCCTCTTCGCCCAGGCCCCGATTGCCAATAAGTATGGCTATGTGCTGATTACCGCCGAGGGTGGTGCTACCAGCCTCAAGGACATGCTGCCCAGCCTGCCCTACGTATTCGTCACCCTGAGCTTCTCTGATTGGTATCAAGTACCGGTCTTTGCCGACCTGCTGGCCGAGAAGGGTGCGAAGACGGCCTTTGTCACCTACATTGCAGACTTGCATGGCATCGAGTACTCAGGTGTGGCTGGCATCGAATTCGCCAATAACGGCATCAACGTTGTCGGCTCCAAGAGTCTCCCACCCGATATCAAGGATCTGTCACCGATCATCAAAGAAGCCAAGGCCTCTGAGGCGGATGTCTTCTGTTGCTTTGCCTATCCTGATCAACTCTTCCCGGCCATCGGAACATCCATCGAACTCGGCTATAACCCCAAGTGTTGGATCGGTGGGCCCGGGATCAATTTTGGCTTCTTCCATACTGCGTTTGGCCCCATGGTAGAGGGCGTTACAGGTTGGACTTCCTTTAGCCCCAAGCAATCTGCAGTGGCAAAGGAACTGGCTGATAAGCTCTGGGGCGGCAAGCCGGAAGATGTCCAGGATCCCTGGGGACACCCGCTTTATTGGGCCGGCTTGCAAACCTGGAAGCAGGCCATCGAGAAGGCCGGGTCCCTGGATCAGGAAAAGATCAGAGAAATTCTTGCTACCGAGAAATTTGATACTGTTCTGGGGGAAACCTGGTATGAGAATGGGCTGCTTTCGAAGGATTGTCATACCGGTGAGGTTGGTCAATGGATCAACGGCGTCTATGAAGTCGTTGGACCCAAACAACATGCCACTGCCGATTTTGTGTATCCCAAGCCCGAGTGGCCAGCCGGATAAGGATCGTATCAAATTGGATCAATAGCATACCGCCAGCCAGGCTGTCTAAAGGAAAAAGATTTACACCTTTAGACAGCCTGCGTAACGGCTACTAGAACCAGGAAATCATCAATGATTGTAACCATTCTTGACATCGTGATCGCCGGCTTGCTACTGGGCGGGCTTTACGCATTGATTGCGATGGGTCTCAGTTTGCAATACGGCGTTGCCCGGGTATTGAATATCGCGCATGGCGAGTTCATCATGCTCGGAGCCTTAACCACCTGGATGTTGTACACCGCCTTTGGCATTAACCCGTTATTGTGCCTCGTTGTTTGTGGCCCGCTGGCCTTTATCTTGGGGTTTATCCTTCATAGGACCATATATAAGCGCCTGGCGACAACTTCAGCCACGCCTGGTATCTTTGAGGGCAATTCAATGCTGGCTTCTTTTGGTCTGCTATTTATCATTCAGAATCTGGCACTGATAGCCTGGGGGTCTAAAATCAAAGGTTACTCTTATTTAGCTGTCTCGGTTGACCTGGGGGGGGCGTTGTTTGGCGCCAACCGCCTGGTCACCCTCGGGTTTGCTCTGCTGATTGGGGTTGCTTTTTACATCTTCCTGGCCCAGACCCGTCTGGGAAAAGCGATCCGTGCAGCTGCTCAGGACCCCTCTACCGCTGGCCTGTTGGGTGTAAATATCAATCTTGTGCTGGCTTTATGCTTTGGCCTTGGCGCTGCGCTGGCTGCCTGTGCCGGCATGCTGATCAGTATGAGTTATCCCGTAAACACTGTCATGGGCATGGAATATACCGTGATAGCCATCATCGTGGTTGTGTTGGGTGGCCTGGGTAGCATTCCCGGCAGCTTTATAGGCGGGCTTGCCCTGGGCTTGATCGGCAGCCTCGTAACCTATTTCGAGCCTGGGCTGGCGCTGGTTGCTTATTATGTTATTTTCACCATTTTGCTTTTGTTGAGGCCGACTGGCCTGATGGGGAAGTAGACAAATGAACAAGCTAACATTGACGTCGAAAAACTTCCTGATACCGGGAATCATTCTGTTGGTTGGATTGATCATCCTGGTCGCCTTACCTTACTTTACACCGATATACGCTGCCATCCTCCTGTCGACGATATTCATGTATGTCGTATTGACAACGAGCTGGGCCATGTTTTCCGGGCCAACCGGGCAAATTTCTCTGGCTACAGCGGCGTTCTTTGGGGTCGGCATCTATATCGCCGCCACTGTGGGCAACAACATGCCGCTACTTGTTGTCGTTCTCATAGGAGGCTTGGCCAGTGCTGGTATGGCCTTGTTGGTAGGGAGCTTGACCTTACGCCTGAAAGGCGTCTATTTTGCCATCTTCACCTTTGGGTTGTTGGAATTGATCAAAAACCTGCTCTTATGGTTCGAGGTCAAATTCACCGGCACCCGTGGCAGATTTGTGGTGGTAGTCGACTATGATACAGTCTATTTCGTCATGCTGGCTATCCTGGTATTGACGCTGTTGACGGCTTATTTGATCCGCCGATCAAAGTATGGATTGGCTTTGCAAGGTATCGGTGAACAAGAAGAAGCTGCTGAACATATTGGCATCAACGTCACCCGGGTGAAAGTTTCCATCTTTGCCATCAGCGCGTTTTTCATAGGTGCAACAGGCGCCATCATGGCCACCCGATGGACATATGTTGATCCGTATATCGCCTTCAATATGAACTTTTCTTTTACGCCGGTTCTGATGGCTATTTTCGGCGGTGTGGGACAACTATTCGGTCCCGTTTTAGGCGCGGTCATTTTCTCCTATCTGGAAGAAATCTTGATCACCAAATTCCCTTATTACTACATGCTGCTTTTTGGAATTATCCTGCTCGTTTCGGTGTTGTACCTGCCCAATGGGCTGATGGGCTTAATCCAAAGGTGGCGCGCACATGCAATGGGAGGCGAACATGGCAATTCTTGAGGGTAAAGGTGTTACGAAATATTTTGGTGGGTTGGCTGCAGTGTCGGATGTTGACTTCCGGGTCGATCAGGGAGAAATCGTGGGCTTGATCGGCCCGAATGGAGCCGGTAAAACCACCTTGTTTGGTCTGATCTCTGCGGCGCTTGTTCCTAAACCCGGGTTGATCAAATTCAAAGGCGAAAATATCACTGGTCTGAGGCCTCATCAAATTTGCAGAAAGGGGTTGGCAAGGACATTCCAGTCGGTGAAGATCTTCCCCAACATGTCTGTGATTAGTAATGTTGTACTGGGTGTGCATTTTGGAACCCCTGAGCGGGTTACACCAGCGCAGGCTACCAAGGAGGCTACCGGATTATTGGAATTTGTGGGTTTGTCGGATAGGGCCGCTGTCCCGGCCAGAGACTTGACGCTGGTCAACCAAAAGTTGCTCGAAGTTGCTCGGGCTCTAGCCACCAAACCAGAGGTTTTGTTGCTCGATGAAATCATGGCCGGCTTGAATCCCACGGAAATAGCCCAAGCTATGGAACTGGTTTCCAAGATACGCGCTCAAGGCATCACCATATTCATGATCGAGCACGTTATGAAGGCAATTATGAATATCTGTGACCGGATCATGGTGCTACATCATGGCCAAAAGATCGCCGAGGGAACTCCACAGGAAATTGCCACAAGTGAGACTGTCATCAGGGTGTATTTAGGAGAGTAGAAAATGCTCGAAGTATACAATGTAGACGCCCGCTATGGTAAGGTTCAAGCTTTATGGGATGTTTGCTTGGAGGTCAACCAATCCGAAATTGTAGCCCTGGTTGGCTCGAATGGAGCCGGAAAGACGACACTGGTCAATACGATCTCTGGGTTGCAGCGGCCAGCCTCAGGAAGCGTTGTCTTCCAGGGGGAACGGATCGATGGCCTGCCATCTCATGCGATTGTGGAGTTGGGTATTTCACACGTGCCCCAGGGAGGCAGGATTTTCCCCGATATGAACGTGCGCGAAAATTTAGAGATGGGTTCATACCCTATTCACGCCTGGAAGCAAAGGTCTGAGACATTCGAGCAGGTCTATAAGATATTTCCCAGGTTACAAGAAAGGCAGAACCAACTGGCCAGGACATTGAGCGGTGGCGAACATCAAATGTTAGCCATAGGGCGGGCTTTAATGTCAAAGCCGAAGCTGTGCTTATTTGATGAACCTTCTTACGGTTTGGCTCCTTTATTCGTTGCCGAAGTGTTTCGCATCATTCAAAATTTAAGAGATCAGGGCATTACCATTTTGCTAATCGAGCAGAATGTGCATCGCGCCCTGGAAATCGCTGATCGGGCTTATGTGATGGAGAATGGACGTATAGGCATGCAGGGAAATTGTGATGAACTACTCCAGAGCGATCATGTAAGGAAAGCCTACCTGGGGTTGTAGCCCGGGAGCCTGAGATGAAACTAGATGG
>DAOTXM010000105.1:0-7536 GCA_034435215.1 Anaerolineales bacterium | reverse complement strand
CTTGAGCAGGTACCCGAGCGCGCCCTTCTCGATGGCCCGGAAGACCTTGTCGTCTTCCAGGAAACTGGTCAAAACCAGGATACGCGCCTCCTGCCAACCCGTCTTGATCGCCGTGATGGCCGTTACACCGTCCATTTCCGGCATGAGCAGGTCCATCAGGATCACATCCGGGCGCAGGGCAAGCGCTTTTTCGACGCCTTCCTTGCCCGAAGCGGCTTCACCAACCAGCTCCATGTCCGGCTCGACCCCGATCAGTCCACGCAGACCTTCACGCACAATGGCGTGGTCATCGACAATCAGAATGCGAATAGCGTTATCCATGGGAGACCTATTTGGGACCTGACCTTTTCAAGATTCATCCAGGGAACTGGATGGAATGCTGACCTTTACGGTAACCTGTGTGCCGCTGCCGGGTTTCGAATCGATGAAAATTTCACCTCCCAGCATCTGACCGCGCTCGCGCATGTTTCTCAACCCCAAGCCCTTATGGGGCTGATTCGGATCGAAGCCTTTTCCCCTGTCCGAGATTTCCATCACCATGTCTCCTCTCACTTTGGTAAACCGTATCGTTGCCATCGTGCTTCCCGAATGCTTGACAATGTTATTTAGCGCCTCCAATGCAATGTGATACAAGGCGTCTTCTATATTATTAGGCAATTCAGGCACATTATTTGCCTGCAAGTCGACCTTCACCCCAAGACGTTCTTCCACGGTTTCGATGCGATGTTGCAAGGCGCTGATGAGTCCTTCGCTGTCCAGTACGGCTGGTCTTAATTCATATAACAGCAAGCGCATCTCTTTCAACGCTTGCTGCGCCGTATCCCCCAGGCGTGCCACGGAATTCTTGATGGCACCCAGATCATGTCCGCGCTCGAGCATTTTTTGGGTAGAACCCGCCATGAGCGTCAGGCTGTAGAGCAGTTGCGTAACAGAGTCATGCAAATTTCTTGCCAAACGGTTGCGTTCTTCCAGCACAGCACTATCACGGGATTGCTCGAAGAGGATGCTGTTTTCGATCCCAATCCCGAGGTGGTCTGCAATGGACGTCAGTAAAGCCATTTCATCAGGTCCGAATACGCCCTTTTTATTCCCAAACAGACTAAAAACGCCGCGCATTTCTCCCCGGACCATGATGGGAATGCCTGCATAGCTATTCAGCCCTTTGAATTTTGCATAGGCAGGAATTTCTGCCAGGTTATCGAGGGTTAGTGACTTGTGCTGTTCGAATACCCTGCCTGCCAGTTCATCGTCAGGGAGGCTGCCGGGGGTGATTTGGAATCCCTCCGCAAATCCGCGTTGGATAACAGGTTTCAAGCCTGGAGGTTCTTTTCCATCCCCAAGATAAATAATGCCCCGATCCGCTTTCATCGTTTCGAGCGTCAATACCAGGGATAATTCCAGCAGGTCCTGCAAGCGCCAGTTCTCGGAAATGATGGTGATCAGGTTGTATAGCACTACAAGATCGTGTGTGCGTTGCTGCACACGTTGTTCCAGCGATCCCAGAATGTCGATCCTATTCAAAGCAATGGCTAACTGATCGGCCACAGCGCTCAACAACTCCAATTGTCTCCTGGCAAGCGGGAGAGATGATGTTTGTTGGATATCCAGAACCCCGATAACTTGTTGGTTTTCGATGCTGATTGGTACTGCCAGTTCATATTTTATATCGGATGAGAAAGGATGGGGAACGTGAAACGCCTCATTATCCACGTCGTTCGTTACGAAAGGTTCTCCCGTCTTGGCGACATGACCGGCGATCCCTGCACCAACCGGCAAGCGATATCCTTGCTTGATCAGGCGGGCAGCGATGGCACCGCTTCCCTGGCGGGCGATAAGTTCTCCGCTCTCGGGATCTACAGCAAATATGATGACGTTTTGATATTCGAAGTTCTGCTGTAAAAGGGTGGCCACGTTTTTCATCAATTGGTCCGCATCGAGCGAAGTGGCTAAAACCTGACTGATACGATAGAGAATATTGATCTCAGCCAGATTTTTTTGCGTCGTTTCCAGCAAGTTCGCATTATCGATGCCGATAGAAACCTGGGTGCCCAGGGTTTCGAGCAAAGTGACTTCGTTGTCGTTGAAGGCATGTGCGGCATCACTGTGGATACTGATCGTACCAATACATTCTTCATGGCTCTTGATCGGCGCCACAACGAGGGAACGGAATTTAACGGGTATGGTCTGGTTGAGAAAGCGCTCGTCAGTACGAATATCGGCTATGTTGATTACCCTCCCCGTTGCCATCACCTGACCGGCAACACCTTCCCCGGGACGCATGTTCAATTGTCCCTTTGGTATTTCCCGAATACCTGCCACTGCACGGGGCACCAGAACTTGTTTTTCATCGTCCAACAAGTGTAGTATGACATTTTTGGCTTTTGGGATCAATTCGATCGCCGAATCGACGATCAATTGGAGCACTTTGTCCACGCCCACGCGCTCCGACTCACTCAAGGCGCGTTCGATGTTGGCCAGCGCCTTTGCCTCCCTGAGTTGTGATTCTATTTCGAGTTGCTGTTGCAGAGTTCGAAGCGCAAGGGTGATTTGACTGCTGGCCAGTTCGACATAGACGATCTCCTCCGTCGTAAAGCGACGCGGAGAATCAAAGGCAAGGGTCACGACCCCAAAACAATAATCCTCCATGGTCAAGGGAATGACAAGCGCCGATTTCGTCTGAAAGGCAAGGTCTTTGAACGGATGTGGATTGATCATATAGGCAGACTTTTGCACATCTTCGATAACCATCGAATGCCTGGACTGCAATACTGCCTCCACCAGATTTGCATCTCCGGATTCCAGGGCAACGGGGAGAGAGGTTCCCTCCAGGAGTTTGGTCGCGGCAATCAGGCTGGCCTGTTCATTGGCTTCATCCCAGCGGATGAGATAAGCGTAATCGGCCACGAACAAGTTGGTCAGGTGGGTGATCAGGCGGAAATAGGCATCTTCAGGTCTTTTGGTACCCACGATACCTTTGGTCGCAATGCTTACCAAAGCAATGAAGCGCTCGCGGGAATTTACCTCGCTGCTCATACGCCTTCGAGCAAGGGCCTCATCGCGTAAATAGCCGGCAAAATAACCAATGGCAAGGATTACAAGGTAACCAGGCCAGTAGCGGATTGCCTGCAAATAGGTATAATTCTCGAAGACAGTCAAAAGAAGGATGTTTAATGCCAAGGCGCACAGGCCGGCAATAAACCCTCCGGTCCGGCCAAAATGATACCCGGCAGCACTGACCGGTAATATTAGAAATATGGATACGAAGAGTCCCAGCCTATCGATAAACAAATAAAATATCAATATATAAGCCAGGGTGAGGCCAATAACGATCACGATTCGAGATCTATATCCCTGCAGAGATAGATTTTGTATGCTCGAAAGCTTCGTCTTAACAGGCTTCAGGAATTGCATAAGCAATGTTTCCAATCGGAAAATCTTATGGGTTCATTAAATCAGGATTTGGACTTTCATTCCATTGCATGATTCTTTCAATTTTAAAACACTCATACGTTATAATTTCTCCCACATGACCACCCGCACCAACGACCAATGGCTTTCCGACCTGCGTATCGAGGGGGCGGCACGCGATGCTGCTCTGGAAGACTTGCGCGCCATTATCGCGCGCGGCCTGCCCTATGCTCTCTCGCGCTGGCTTTCCCCCGCTTCCCCGCAATTCGAAGCCCTGGCCGAAGAAGTAACCCAGGAGACCCTCTTGCGTGTGCTGGACCAGTTACACACGTTCGAAGGGCGCAGCATGTTCACGACCTGGGTACATAAGATTGCCATCCGCATCGCCTTGACTGAGCTACGCCGCAAACGCTGGCAGGACTCTTCCCTCGATGAATTGGTGGACAACGAAGAGATACCCGTCTCGCCCCGCATCCTGGAGGATTCACGTCCGACGCCCGAACAATCCGCCGAACGCGCTGATATGCTGGCGCGCGTCCGGCGAGTGATCGACGAAGAATTGACCGACCGCCAGCGCCGTGCCCTGATCATGCTGGGCATGCAAGGCATGCCCATGGAGCAGGCCGCTAACCGCCTAAAAACCAATCGCAACGCGCTCTACAAACTTCTCCACGATGCCCGTCTGCGGCTGAAACAACGCCTGCAAACAGAAGGCCTGGATGCCCAGGAAGTGCTTGCAGCATTCGAACAAGGGTAAGAAAGTGGTCAATGCACACATCAGAACCATGGCCCTCATGAATATCAAGCAATTCTTCAAAAATGTGATCCGTCGCTTGCACAACGAACCAGAACTCTCCGATGCTTTGGTGGAGAATCTCATCCGCAGACTGCTAATCACCCACGAGAGGGAGCTTTCCTGTGATGAGGTTTTTGCGTTGGTCGACGAATATGCTGAAGCCAGCCAGCGTGGGGAAGATGTAGCTCAGCTCAAACCGCTCATCCGCCACCACCTGGACATGTGCAGGGAGTGCGATGAGGAATACCAAGCCTTGATAAGCGTTCTCGAGGGGACAAGCTCCAACTAGCACTGCAAGCGTAGCTCATAAAGAAACAGCCATCCGTATCGGAATCTACTGAACCTGCTTATCGAAAGAGCTTCCTGCACGCCTAAAACATCCCATCGATTCTACCGTTCTAGCAATTTGTCGGAGAATCCCGAAAAGTCGCCTTTAGGCTTTGCCAGATTGCCAAATCTGGCAATTTTCAGTGAGTTTTGCCTCATTTTCGCCCGGATTTGGCAATCCGGGCCAGCAATTGAAATGAACCAAAAGGCTCTTGCCTTTTCATACATCTTGTGCTATTTTTACTGGGTACAGGAACCTCTCTTTCATGACCGAAGACCAGAAAACAGTGATCGTCGTCGAAGACGAACCGGATGCCGCCGAGCTGTTCGCCGAAATGATGCGCGTCAGTGGCTTTCGAGTGCTCAAAACGTACAGTAGCACCCCGGCCATCTCCCTGATCGCCAAAGAGCGGCCGGATGTGGTCATCCTGGATGTGATGATGCCGGACATTTCCGGTCTGGAAGTTTTGCGCTATATGCGCCGTGACCCGCAACTGAAGGACACACCTGTCATCGTTGTCTCGGCCAAGAGCATGCCCTCCGATATCAAGGAAGGATTGGAAGCGGGGGCAACGCTTTACCTGACAAAACCAGTTGGCTATCTGGACCTGAAAAAATCCGTCGATCAGGTGATGCAGGAAAACCAATCTCGCAATTCGAACATGGGTCTGCCAACTTAATCTATGAGCTTGTTGCGCGCGTTCATCGCGGTCGAAATCCCCCCCGAAATCCACCAGGCAATCGAAACACAGACAGCCCCGATCCGGGCTGCGCTCGATGACTCGCTGGTACGCTGGGTGCCGGCAGGAAACATCCACTTGACGTTGAAATTCCTGGGCGATGTCTCGCCCAACAACCTGGACCTGTTGGAACAGATGCTCGGAGCAGAAGTTCGCCAACACCAGGCGTTCGAAATCGAGTTCGAGGGATTGGGAGCTTTTCCCAACCCCAAACGGCCGCGCGTGATCTGGATCGGGATCCAGGCCCCGGCCGGGCTCGAAGCGCTTCAACACGGGATCGAGGCTGCTACCGCTACAATCGGATATCCCGGTGAAGAGCGTCCCTTTTCCCCTCACCTGACGGTCGGGCGTGTCAAGCAAAATATCGGCTCGACCGGCCTGCAAAAGATCCGTGCCGTGCTCGAAGGGGCGCAAATCGGCGCGCTGGGAACGGCACGGGTAAGCGCCGTCCATCTTTTCAAAAGCGATCTGAAACCGACCGGCGCAGTCTATACAAGGTTATTTTCTGCGCCGTTGGGAAAATAATCTTCGCGCTGAGCGGAGGGTCAAGTATGGCAAGACCCGCAGTCGATGCGCCCTTCGACTACGTTTCACTCCGCTCAGGGCGACGTATCACGAGGTGACTACTGAACGCACTGGAACTGGCCCGTTTCATCGTCAACGCCCTGGAAGAGAAGAAGGGCGAAGATATCCTTTTGCTCGATCTGAAGGACATCGCCTCTTTCACCGACTACTTCGTGCTCTGCAACGGCACCAGCGACCGCATGCTGGATGCCCTGGCCGATACGGTCCTGGAAAGCGCGCGGGTGCAATACAAGAAGAAAGGCCGCAAGGAAGGCGAAGCCCGCGATGGCTGGCTGGTGGTGGATTACGGCGATGTGGTCGTGCATCTCTTCTCGCCCGATCAGCGCGATTATTACCGCTTGGAAGAGTTGTGGAGCGAGGGAAAAGTTTTGTTGCGCGTGCAGTAATTAAGTTACGAATATCACACAGCATGTATACTCAGGGCGGTTACAAATTGTGCTTTTTCAAAGGTTGGAGAGCGCAATTTGTGACCGTGGGCATGATGACTAAATTACAGTAGACCTTAAGAAAAAGATTTGGAATTTTGCACTTTGAAAAAATTCGACAATGTCACATTTGCCAAGTTATTCAAAAAAGGTCCGAAAATTGGGGTGTTTGGCAGGCGTACGCCCGCCCAACACCCCAATTTTCGGCTATGGTTTTCGAATTTGACATTGTCATGAAAAAAGAGAGGGATGTCTTATCCTTGAGCCAAAGAGTGACAATCCAAGGTCAGCAGAAACGAGACTTGTCAAAATGGTAGGAAATATGATTTACTGTAGCAAATCAAGGGATTTAATAGAACTCAATTTCACTCCCAAATCGCGCAATTTGGCGATCAACCCGTACAATGCAGCCTGGTCCTTCACCTCACCGGTCAAGATGGTCTCACCCTGTTCACTGTGGGTCAGGGTAAAACCATCCAACCATTCCGCCCAGGTCGGGTCTATGTGACCTTCAACACGGACTTCGACGCGCTGCATCATAGCACCTAGCTCTGCTCAGCCTTGCCAAAGAGCTGGCGTTTTTCGAAGTAGGGCTTCAAAATCAGGTATCCGCCCAGGACGATCAGCAAGACACCACCGTTCACGCCCGCCATTCCGATCAGGTCCAGAATACCGCCAGTGATCGAGAGGATGCCCAGGAAGGTGGTAAAGCCGCTCATACGCATGCCGTTGAAATAGCGCGCTGCATTCAATCCCAGGAAGATCAAGCCGACGCCGATCGACCACCAGCCACCCCTGACGATCTCCTGCGGTACGAACATAAAGCCGCCCAGCATGATCAGGAAGGCGCCCCAGGCAACGCGTTCGAGATTCTTGTTCATGGCAGCCTTATCTGGATCGACATTGATTTCTGCTTTCGCTTCTTCCTTTTCTTCAGGTTGGTTCATCGTAGCGAGCAGGACGATGCCGACGATTCCCAGCACCACAGGCGGGATCCAGGGCATGTTGGCGTTACCAACTTGGAACATCAGCTCTTCGGGCGGCAAGGTCAGATTTGCAACCGTCAATCCCCCTGCGATGACCAGACAGATGATCCCCCAGACGAGTTTAGATTTGTTCATTTTTATCTCCTCGTATGATATGTGGTGTGGGGCACCAGTTTGCCAACACTTGACGAACGAATAGGGTCTCTGGCATCCTGAGAACTGGCTCAGGGAGAGAGACGCTGGTTCTCCTTGCATGCGAGTGCTTCAAA
>DAOTXM010000104.1:0-13425 GCA_034435215.1 Anaerolineales bacterium | reverse complement strand
AGCTATCCTCGCCCATAATACCCCACGCCCCGATTTAAGAAGAGGTTTTTGCGAAGGCTGGACTCTTCGGGCTACGCCCCCAGGACCAGCCCTCACAAGGTTCCCGTCGTACAGCTCGAAAGCTCAGACCTTTTGAGCCTGCAAATAGTGCAGGATCTCATTCATCGTATTGAGCTTGCCCATGTCCTTTTCGGAGATGTCGATGTGCAGTCGCTCCGACAGGCCGATGAAGAAATTGAGCGCGTCGAACGAGTCGATATCGAGGCCTTCGCGCAGATTATCGTCCAGGTCGAGCGCGCCGGGGTCCGAGCCGGGGGCGACTTTGACCAGTTCGGCGATGATGATCTCCTTGAGTTCACTTTCGTTCATAGTTTTTCTACCTCCTGCAGGTTGCGATTCAATGCTTCCAGGAACAAGCCGCCCGTGTGACCGTCGGTAGCGCGGTGGTCTCCCGCCAGGGTAGCTACCAGCACCGGGCGAACGCACAAGGCGCCATCCACCGCCCAGGGCTGCGGGGTGATCTTGCCCAAGCCGACCAGCGCCACCTGGGGCGGGTAAATGACGCCGAAGACCTTTTCCACTCCCCGGTCGCCCAGGCTGGTGACCGTGATCGTGGCATCGGTCAGTTCAGAGGAGCGCAAGCGGTTGCCGCGCGTACGGATGATCAGGTCGTTCATTGCATCGCGCAATTCGTCGAAGCTCTTCATGTCGGCGTCGTGAATGGCAGGGGTGAGCAGACCGCCCTGGCGCAGGTTGATGGCGAAACCGATGTGGATGGCTTCGCTGACCTGGTGCGCGCCGTCGATCCAGAAGCCATTGAGTTGTGGCACTTCTGTCAGTGATTTGGCCACGGCTTTGAGCAGTACTACCACCGGCAACAAGCGCTCGCGGATGGAACGCTTGAGGTTCTCTTCTTCCAGCCAGCGCAGGGCATTGGTCATATCGATGCTGGTTTCCATGTAGTAGTGCGGGATTTCCCGGTTGGACTTGCTCATTGCGGCGGCAATGGCTGAACGCATGGCGGTCTGGAAATCGACGGCTTTTTTCGCCTCGACGGGTGGTTCCGCCTTCGCTTCGACCGGCACAGGCGCTGGCTGCTCCGCAACTGGCGGGGGCGCCGCCTTGGCCGGTTCCGCGACGGCGGGCACCGGGGCGGCTTGCTGGGCTTGGGCGGCGCGTTCGATATCGACGCGCTGGATCGCTCCACCGGGGCCGGTCCCCTTCACCTGACGCAGGTCCACGCCGAGCTCGATCGCCATCCGGCTTGCCAGGGGAGATATCCTGACCCTTCCCCCGTCGGTAGGAGATTGCGCGATTGCGGTTTTTATCTCCTGCGCCACATTCATCGCAGCAGGTTTGGCTGCATCCGCCATGACCATTTCGGGAATCTTCTCGATTTTCACAGGTTCGGGCGGCTTCTGGGCTTCCGGAGCCGGCTTCGCTTTACCGAATTCCTCCGGTGAGGAGATGGTCGCCAGCACCTGTCCAACCGGGACTTCCTGTCCGGCCTGGAAGAAGATCTGGTCCAGGATGCCGTCTTCGAAGCATTCGATCTCGATGACGCCTTTGGCGGTCTCCACGGCGGCGATGATGTCACCACGCTTGACCGGGTCGCCTGATTTTTTCTTCCATTCCACCAGGGTGCCGGCGTCCATGTCAGCGCCCAGGCTGGGCATTTTGAATTCGCTCATCACTGCACCAACTTTCTGACCGCAGCTGCAATGGTCTCCGGTTGTGGGACAGCTGCTTCCTCCATGTGTTTGGAATAAGGCATGGGAACCTCGGCGCTACACAGCCGTTCGACCGGGCGATCCAAATCATAGAACAGGTTTTCCACGATTCGGGCGCTGATCTCGGCAGAGAGACTGCCGCTACGCCATCCTTCCTCTACAATCAACACCTGGTGGGTCTTGACCACCGAGGCAAAGATCGTCTCGTTATCCAACGGCCGCAGGGAACGCAGGTCGATCACCTCGACGTCGACACCTTCATTCGCCAGTTCCTCGGCAGCCTTCATCGACTTGGGCAGGCAGGAACCGTAGGTGATCAAGGTCACATCCTTGCCAGGCCGGCGGACTTTGGCATGGCTGATATCCACCGGCTGCGGCTCTTCGGGTACCATCTCGGTCATGTTGTACATCACCTGCTGTTCGAAGATCAGCACCGGGTCGGGATCTTCCAAGGCCGGCCAGAGCATGCCGCGCATGTCTTCCACCGTGGCCGGGGCCAGCACCTTGATGCCGGGGATATGGGCATACCAGCCTTCCAGGCTGTGGGCGTGCTGCGCACCGAGCTGGCGGCCAGAGCCGGTGGCCATACGGATGACGACCGGCACATTGAAGAGTCCGCCGGACATGTGCAGGTAGGTGGCGGCGGTGTTGAGAATCTGGTCCAGGGCGAGCAGGCTGAAGTTGACCGTCATGATCTCAACGATCGGGCGCATGCCGTTCATGCAGGCGCCAATGCCAATGCCGGCAATCGCTGACTCACTGAGTGGCATGTCGCGAATCTTCTCGGGGCCGAATTCATCGAACAGCCCTTTACTCACGGCAAAACAGCCGCCGTAGCGGCCTACATCGGCGCCCATCAAGAAGACGCGCTCGTCGCGCAGGATGGCCTCCCGGATCGCCTGGCGCATCCCCTCACGATAGGTCATTTTTACAAGCGCTGGTGCCTGGGTTTGAGTCTGCAGTTCAGCGATCATGGCTAACTCCTATCCATGGCATTCACCGTGCCAGGCTCGGTATAGACAAACTTGGTCAGGTCTTCCACATCCTCCCAGGGGGAGTTCTCGGCAAAATCGACCGCGTGTTGGACGACCGCGGCCACTTCCTTTTCGATGGCTTCGATCTCCTCATCCACGATCAGTTTGTTCTCCTTGAGATACTTCGTGAACAGGATGATGGGATCGCGCTTCTTATACTCTTCGACTTCTGCTTTGTTGCGATACAGTTCGGCATCGAACATCGAGTGCGGGCGGAAGCGGTAGGTGATGGCCTCGATGAAGTACGGGCCTTTGCCGGAGCGCAGGTAATCACAGGCTTCGTGGGCGGCTTGTTCTACTGCCAGAACATCGTTTCCATCCACCTGGACGGCTTTGACCTTGTAGCTGGCAGCTTTTTCAGCCAGGTTGGTGTTCGATTGATGGTAGCGCAGCGCGGTACCCATGCAGTACAGGTTGTTTTCGACAATGAACAAGGTCGGCGTTTGCCATAATGCGCCCAGGTTAAGCGACTCGTGGAACTCGCCTTCCGCCACCGCACCTTCACCCAGGAAGCAGGCGGTGACATTCCTTTTGTTCTGCATCTTGTCGGCCAGGGCAATGCCCACTGCCACGGGTAGATGACTGCACACGATGGCGTTGCCGCCAAAAAAGCGCGTGGGCTTGTCGAAGAGGTGCATCGACCCGCCGCGTCCGCGGGCGCAACCGGTGACCTTCCCATACATTTCCGCCATGATCGCGTCAGCACTGACGCCGCGGGCCAGGGCATGTCCATGCTCGCGGTAGGTGCATACAACCGAATCCTCGGGGGTCAATGCTTGCATTACCCCAACCGCGATGGCCTCTTCGCCGATGTACAGGTGCAGGAAACCTCTGATCTTGGTGGCCTGGTACAACTCGGCGGCTTTCTCCTCATAGCGCCGGATCAGGATCATTTCATGCAGCAGATGGCGATAATGTTCTCGCTGATCGGCTGACACAGAATCTTTAACTTTCTTTTCTTTCGTTGCAGTTTTTGTGCTCATCCTTGTGTCTCCAGTGTGGATGTGTCACCCTCAGGCAACCCCAGTTCACGGGATTTTAGCAAGCGGCGCATGATCTTGCCGCTGCGTGTCTTTGGAAGATACTCCACGAATTCGATCTCCTTGGGAGCTACTGCCGAGCCTAACTTCTTGCGCCCGAAGCCTAACAACTCCATGCGCAATTCGTCGCTGGGATTGAAGTTAGGCTTGAGGGCTACAAAGGCTTTGACAAGCTCGCCGATGACCGGATCGGGCTTGCCGATGACTCCCGCCTCGGCTACGGCTGGATGCTCCAACAAGGCGCTCTCGACCTCGAAGGGGCCTACCATGTGCCCAGCCGTCTTGATGATATCGTCAGCACGGCCAATGAACCAGAAGTAGCCATCCTCGTCGCGTTCCGCCAAGTCGCCGGTGAAATACCAGCCACCAACGAAGCACTTGTTATAGCGCTCATCATCATGGATGTAACCGCGGAACATGGAGGGCCAGCCGGGTTTGAGGCCCAACTCACCTTCGACGGAAGGATTTTCCTCGATCGTGACCTTACCGTTATCATCGCGGTGCAGGATGGCAGCAGTGATCCCGGGCAGTGGGCGCCCCATCGAGCCGGGCCGGATATCCATGACGTTGTAGTTCGAAATCATGATACCGCCGGTCTCGGTCTGCCACCAGTTGTCATGGATCAGGAGGTCGAGCACCTCTTGGCCCCAGACAACCGCCTCGGGGTTCAACGGTTCGCCTACGCTGGCAGAAAAGCGCAGATGGCTCAAATCATACAGTTCGCGGGGTTTGATATCCAGGCGCATCAGGCGGCGGATGGCAGTGGGCGCAGTGTACCAGACCGTTACTTTCTGATCTTGCAGGATTTGGTACCAGCGCTCGGGGTCGAATTCCGCTTCGTCGACAATATTGGTGACGCCATGCAGAAGCGGGGCGATGACACCATATGAAGTACCGGTCACCCAGCCAGGGTCAGCCGTGCACCAAAAAATATCGTTCTCGTGCAGGTCCAGGGCATACTTGGCAGTCATGTAATGCACCATCACGGCTTTATGCACATGAATGGCACCCTTGGGCATGCCGGTCGTGCCGCTGGTAAAGTGCAGGCAAGACATATCTTCCGGGTCGGTCGGCGGGATGGTAAATTCTGGCGAGGCCTTGGCCATCAGCTTCGGCAGGGAAAGCACGTTCTCTTTCAGGTCGTCCTCTACATCCGCCAGCAGGACATATTTCAAATCCGCCAGCCTGTCCCAGATCTCAGTGATCTTTTTCGTGTATTGCATCTTCGTGGTCACCAAGACCTTGGCGTTGCCCCGAAATAAGCGCTGGTAAACCGGTTCGGCCCCGAAAGCAGAAAACAGAGGGCAGAAAACGCTGACATTCTTCAGCGCGCCCAAGGCTGCTATGTATAGCGCGGGAATACGACCGGCCAGAACCGCGACCCGGTCGCCTTTTTCCACGCCAAGCGTGCGAATGACATTGGCAAAACGGTTGGTCTGCTCCTGCAGATCCCCGTAGGTGAAATCTTTTACTTCCCCGTCTTTACCGAGCCAGCGCAGGGCCAGCTTGTCCCGCTTTGGCCCATTCGCATGTCGGTCAACAGCTTCATAAGCGATATTGATTCCAGCCCCGTTCGGTAAGCCATCCAATTCCTTCAGAATCTGATCCCAAGAAAATTCTGAATAAGTTTGCTGGTAGTTCGTGAGATTGGGAGGCACGGACCAAGAGCCTGGAATCTTTTTGATCTGCTTGAATTCCATAGGTCCTTCTTTTCGATGTTTGCAATGGTTGCAGTTGGTTTGTCCGTGCGTTTATCATTTTGCGCGGCCTTCCTTTGGCGTATGACCAACTGAAGTTTAGGAATCGACCTCGCAGCCAGATCCCGGATCTCTCCAAATCCTGTGAATCTGGGGAAAAGAATGACTGAACTTCATGAACAAAAAACGGCCTCCATTCTTTATCCTGGGAGAACAACCTTGTGGATCGTCTGGATAAAGGGGAGTACCGGTGGAAATGGTGTGTCGCCGGACCGATGAAGGTCATCTGATTCTCTTAATAGTATCTTCGAACAGGCTTGTTACAAAACAAAGGGTATTCCTCAACGGTTTGACCGGTCATGAAGTATTCAGGGAGGAGCATACGTTTTTACTCGTTGCGTTTTTCTTTAGGGATTGGCCTCCTTTTTTCCATTACGGTGGGGCAACAAAAAATGCCATAGACATTCTATCTACGGCATCGATGATTATGTAAACGATTACGTGAAAACAGGGTCCGTCTTCTTTGTTAGCTGTAATGCAAATCGATTGTGATTAATTTCATTATAGGTCGAACGCAATCTTCCCAAATCTACACTATGTCATAGTAAAAGGGTGACATTCATCCTGTCCTTAGTAAAAACACCAGGTCATTGACGTTCGTCCCCGTAGGACCGGTTTTGATCAGATCCCCCAACTGCTCGAAAAAGGAATACGCATCGTGCCCGGACAAATGGCCTGCCACATCCAACCCGAGCGACTCAGCCCGTTGGAGTGTTTCACCGTTTACCACCGCGCCAGCCGCATCGGTAGGACCATCTTCGCCGTCGGTGGCCAGGCTGATGAGCAGGACATTTTCCATCCCGGCCAATTCGGGGACTGCCGCCAGGGCCAGCTCCTGGTTGCGTCCACCTTTGCCGGAAACCGTTATCCTTTCCCCTTCGGGGACGATGCGACTATGCCGCCCTTCCTGAGAGGAGCGCAACGAAGTCGAAGAATGGGCGGCTCCGCTCAGGGAGACAGTTGTTTCGCCGCCTGCAACCAAACAAAAGGGATGGGGCTTCAATATATTGGTTACGCGCAGCTTGCGGGCGAATTCCATGCCCACAGCGCGAGCTTCGCCCTGCCAGCCGCTACCGAGGGACTCAGCAAGAAAGCCCTCCTGTTCCGCCTGTCGCAACGCGGCCTGGACTGCCAGCGCGTTATCCCCCACGATGACATTTCGCACGCGGGAGAAAATAGGGGCATCTGGTTTGGGGGTCTCGGGGTTGGAAGATAGCGCATGGAGGATGGAGAATGGGATTGGGGTGTCATTGCCCCACTGAAATTTGGCGGGGTTGCGAGCGGGGCGAAGCAATCTCAAGTTACTTGTAATGATGAGATTGCGACGTCGCCGCTCCGCGGCTCCTCGCAATGACAAATGGAAATACTTTTCCAACACGCGCAAGGCATCATCCTTCGTCGTCGGGTCGGGGGCGGTGGGGCCGGAAGCGATGGCTTCGAGCGGATTGCCGACTACATCCGAGAGGATCAGGCTCAGGACGCGGGCCTTGGTCGCCTTTGCAATTCCCCCTCCCTTGACCCGGTCCAGGTGGCGGCGCAGGGTGTTGATCTCGTCGATGCGCGCGCCGCAGGCCAGCAAGGCGGAGGTCAGCGCCTGCATATCCTCCAACGGAACAACAGGCGCGGTCATCAAGGCCGAGCCGCCGCCGGAGATCAGACAGACCAGCAGGTCGTCCTCACGCAGAGCCGAGACGAATTCCAACGCGGCCTGTCCTGCCGCCAGGGAGCGGGCGTCCGGAACCGGATGTCCGCTTTCCATGACGGTGGCAGCTTCAAGGCTTAGGGGCGAAGCGTGTTTGGTAATGACCAGGGTGCGGGTCAGGTGAGTGAAACGGGATAAGGCACGGGTCATCGGGTCGGCCGCTTTTCCCACTCCCAAGGCGAACACCCGGCCGGCCGGGGGCAGCGAGTTGGAGGTCAGGTACCGTTCGACGACTGCCCCAGGGTCCACCGCATCCAGGGCAGCGGCCAGAATCCTGGCCACGCGCGGGTCACGTAAACTGTGGGTGAAAAAACGCTCCGGGGCCATGCTTGCAGTATACTTCAGGCAGTACCTTCTCAAAAAGGAGGAGAATATGAGGCGTTTGGGCAGGCAATGCTCGCCCAAACACCTCACACCCCGTTCTATCGAAGAGATGTTTATAACATGACAAAACCAAAGGTATTCGTCACGCGGATCATCCGCGACAAGGGACTGGCCCTGGTCAAGGAAGCCTGCCAGGCCGATATCTGGCCAGATGAACTGCCGCCAAACCGCGAAACCCTGCTGGAACATGTACGTGGTGTGGATGGTCTGCTGTGCCTGCTGACCGACCGCATCGACGGCGAAGTGATGGACGCGGCCGGACCGGGGCTGAAAGTCATCAGCAATCACGCGGTCGGCTTCGACAACATCGACGTGGCTGCCGCTACCGCGCGCGGCATCCCGGTGGGCAATACGCCCGGTATCCTGACCGACGCCACCGCCGACATGGCCTTTGCGCTGATGATGGCCGCCGGGCGACGTGTGGTGGAAGCCGAGAAATTCCTGCGCGCCGGGAAATGGAAGACCTGGGGGCCTTCGCTGCTGCTGGGCGTCGACTTTGCCGGGGCGACACTGGGGATTATTGGGTTCGGACGCATCGGACAGGCCGTGGCCAAACGTTCGAAGGGGTTCGATATGCAGGTGCTGTATTATGACCCTGGCGTTTCAAACCCAAGCGCTTCGACAGCGGGTCTCGATACGGCGGACGAACACCGCCTACTCGACCCTCTGCCCAGGGCTGTTTCGACGGACCTTGACACACTATTGCGGGAATCCGATTTCGTCTCCATCCACGTGCCGCTCACACTGGAGACGCGTCACCTGGTCAACGCAGGCTTCCTGGCAAAGATGAAACCCAACGCCGTGCTGGTCAATACCTCGCGCGGCGGGGTGCTGGATCAGGAAGCGTTGTACAAAACGTTGAAGGAACGCCGCATCTTCGCCGCCGCCCTGGACGTGACCGACCCTGAGCCACTTCCTTTGGATAGCCCGTTGCTCGAACTGGATAACTGTCTCATCGTGCCACACATCGCCAGCGCCAGTGTACAATCGCGGGATATGATGGCGTTCCTTTCGGCAAAAAATTTGCTTGCGGGGTTGAGGGGGGAGCGCTTGCCACACTGTGTCAACCCAGAAGTGTACACATAGGTACACGCATGAGCAATGCCGATATAGAACTGCTTCATATGCTGGCTGAACGATTGGAACGTTTGTCGGTCGATTCAATCTGGGCGCGGCGGGCCAGCGGTCTGCGCGGCAACGTAATCAAGGTGCTGGAAGAATTCGATTCCGGGGGAAATGTCAGGCCTGCACGCCTATCATCCTTGATTCAAAACGCCTTTGAAATCCTGCAACGGGCGGCACAGGAAATTCCAGATATGGAAGAAGGCTTGAAAAAATAAAGAGGCCCACCGTTTGGTGGGTCTCTTTGCTATCAGAAAAGATACGCTTACTTTTTCTTCTGGCTCTTAGGAACGGTTACTGTTACCGACTGGATGGCCGAGTTGCCACAGGCATCTGTGACTTCATACGTAATGGTGTAGACACGACCCGTCCCATTGCCGGAACGTTCGGCGCGCAACTGGAAGTGGAAGTCATCCACAATGACGATATCGTTCGCTGTGTCGCCGTCGCCCAGTCCATCATCCGGCTCGTTGGAGGTTACCGAGACCAACGTCACGGTTGGGTTTGGATCGAAGTTATCGCTGACCTCAACGGTGGCAACCACATCCACATATTTATGATTGGCTGGCCAGAGGGTATTGGGTGTTACCGAGAGCGTGTCAAAGGTCGGGGCAATTTCCTCACAGAGGTCGAGGCCAATCATGACCGGGTCGTGGTCAGAGACGCGGAATTCATCCGGCGCATAGAGGCTGATCAATTGTCCGGCGCTTTTGAAGTCCTCGAGATAATCCAACACACTGGGTTCATCGGCATTGATGTGGTAATCAGCAACACCTGTCACCCGCGATGTAAGCGATGCGGAACAGATCGCGTGGTCCAGGTAACCCCATTGCCCGTCAAAGACGTAGGAGTAGGCATCGGGTCCAAGGAAGGACTTGATCAGGTGAGTATAACCGCCGTTCTCGAGGGCAAGGATCGGGTCCTCCATGGCATAGGAGTTGTAATCGCCGACCAGGAGAATGTCCGGAGCGCCTGTTCCAGTGGGATCGGTGGCGAGCCAGTTCATCAGTTCGTTCACGGCGTTCAAACGTACCTGGTTGCAATTGCCCTGACCATCTCCCTGATCGGGCAGGTCGCAGGGGGAGCCCTTGCTCTTGAGGTGGTTGACGTTCACGATGAAGTCCCCCCCCGTCTCATTGACCTGGAAGGCTTGCGCCAGGGAGACGCGGTTGCGGGGCGCGCCGTCGCCGCCATTGACGAAGGCAACCGAATTCAAGGGCGCAGTCTGCCCGATGGGTGTGACAACTCCCGGCTTGTAAAGAAGCGCCACACGGATGGCGTCGCCGCCCATGGCGTTGACCTGTCCCGTGTTCGCATCCACATCGATGAAGGCGTAGGTGCCGGGGGCGGTGGCGGCGTTGAGTTGGTCCACCAGGAATTGGATCGAGCTGTCCGGACCGTAGCCGTCGTTCTCGAGTTCGTTCACGCCGAGCACATCGGGATCCATGGCGAGGATTGCCGCCACGGTCTTGTCATATTGGCGCTTGAATTCAGCGGCATTGCTGGCGCCGCGGCAGTCAGAGTCACCACCGCTAGGGAAACAACCAGGGGTGCTGGCATTGCCATCGTTGAAGGTGTTGAAGAAATTGAGCAGGTTCATGCCCACAACCTTGACATTGCCGCCGACATCGGGAGCCGATGTGGGACGCGGGTTGGCAGGCTGGAAGTTCGGGACGCCGCTGCCCAGGGCGTTGATCGGGCGCAGGCGATAGGCGTTGCCACTGGCGGCATTGCCGGACCAGGTGTAGGTCATGATGCCCACCACACCCGTGACCGTATCGCCGCCGCGCAGGGTGTTGCTGGCGCTGAGGGGCAGCCCGCCGCGACCGAACAGGATCGGGTCGGGGTTCTGGTTCTGCAGGGCGTCGTCCAGGATGATCTTGTTCAGGTTATTGGCCTCTTGCATGGCAAGCGCGGGCGCGCCGGGCAGGACGATATTGGTCGGCTGTTGCAGGCGTCCGCCAGAAGAAAGCAGGACCTGTCCGAAACGACCAAGTTGGAAGTGCTCGGTCACGTACATGGTCTGCGGCAGGCGCACGAGCATGCCTTCGAATTGTTCGAGATAAGTGGCGGACGGGACAGGGAAGGTCACATCCACAGGGGCGACTGTTCCGGTGCCACATTTGACCACCGAAGTAGCGCTGACCTGCGTCTGGTCCTGGAATTCGGCGGCGGTACCGGTCACACGGACAATATCACCGAGATTGACGTTATTGTTGTTGCCGTTGAAGACGAAGATCCCGTCGGATGTAGCGGCATCGCCATCACCGTTCATATCCTGAATATAGAAACCGCGCAGGGCAGGCGAGGGTCCCTCGTAATCGCCGACCACGACACCCTGAGTGGTCACCGCGCCGGGGATGGGGGTGATCGGACCACTACCCTGGATGGTATAGATGGGGGTATAGGTCAGTGAGCAGACATCCAAAGTGCTGAAGCCGACCGTGAAGTTCATGGCCAGGTTGTCGGGCGGATCGTTTGAGTCCTGATCGGACACGTTCGCCGCGTAGACGGTCAGGGTGCAGGATTCGCCTCCAACCAAATCCAAACTCGGGTTCAGCGTAAAGGTGGTCGGTCCGCCGCTGACGGTCGCCGCGACCAGACCGCTGGTCGAGCAGGAGAGTTCGAACCACGCGCCGCTCACATTGACCGGTTCACTGAAGGTGACAGTCAGGTCAGCATTGACCGGGAAATCGGTCGTGCCGTTCGTGGGATAGGTGCTTGTCACCTCGGGGGCGGCATCGGCACAGGCGTTGGCAGCGCCGGGGGTGATGCCTGCCAGCACAAAGTCAACGTTGTTGACATCCGTGTCGGCGCCGTCCAGACAGCGTGAAATGCTTTCGACACCAACGGCGGTATCCGTCAACCCGACGCCGGAGCCTTCCGTATAGGGAGCGCCGGTATTACCTTCATAACTGACAGCGTCCATCAAGTCGCCGTTGAAGCGCAGACCAACTGCGTCCGGCGCGCCGTTCTGGATGAAGTCAGTATTCGGGCTGGCATCCAGGTCGCAGTTGGCGACGGTCGCAGCGTTGGCACAGACCACAAAATAGTCGCCAGCCGCCAGGCTAACATTGGGAAGCGTGATGGTGTTATACAGCACCGCTCCGCCACCATTGCCGTTGACCAGTTCGAGCGTCCAGCCATCCAGCGAGACCGCGGCGGAACCGTTGTTCTTGATCTCGACGAACTCAGCGGTGTCCGTGCCGGGCTGGTCGTAATCCACTTCGTTGATGACCAGTTGAGGTGCGGGCGGGAGTACCAATGCATTCAACGCGCCCGGCGTGTTGTAGGCTTCACCCACTATCGGCGTACCGGTAAAGCCGGGGATGCCCGCCAGATCAAAGTCATTGCGTACCCAATCGGCGGTCGTATCGGTGTCGGTCCCATCCGGGATACGGGAAGCGCCGCCCGGGGCAAAAGGCTGTCCATCGTAAGAAACGCCCAAAGTGGGTGTCCCGTATGTTACATCGCCTGCACCGCCATCGTTCACGGCAACCGAGTCCACGATGGAATCCCACGGCGTGGTATCGAACACACCGTCATTGTCGGTGTCAAGATCGGCGCTCAGCGCACCGGTGAAGTTCTTGACAAGCAAAAGTGAAATCGTGCCGTTTTCCAAGGCATTGGCAGGCAGGTTGGCAAGGTACAAACCATTCGCATCGGTCGTCCCCATAGCGATGACTTCGTCCACCACACCGGAACCCGTGGTGTCGCCTTCGATCTCGAGAGCGGTATAGGCAGAATAGTCGGTGTTGGGGTCGCCGTAGAACTCAACGTATTCCACATCGGTGCCGGCCGTGCTGGCTGAGAATTCGTTGATCACGGGATTGGCTGGTTCTGGCGCACCAAAAATCTGCCCGGTATTTGGACTTCCAAACGTGTTGGCTGTTGTAGCAACCCACGTGAACTCACCGTAGGTTGAACCAGTGCCGGTCAATTGCAGGGAGGAACCCACTGGTTCTGTACCGACCTGGCTGACTCCGATATCCGTACTGGTTATACCATCTGCAGATCCGCCAACTGCCGTGAAAGTTCCCTCATAGCTGAGGAACTGGACAACGGTCGTGCCATTAACAAGAGCAATGCCGTCAGGCGCGCCATTCTGTATCCCATTGACCGCGTAGGTTAGAACGACCGTCCCATACCCACCCTGCTGGTTGGGGATGACACCGCTCAATGCATCGGTGTCGTATACAGCCCCGCCGGAACCGTTATATAAAACAATACTCCATCCCGTAAGATCGGTGCCGGCCGGCCCAGCTACCTCGATGGCTTCCCCGGCATCTGTACCAGTGTTGTCATAATGGATTTCGTTGATGAAAACCGTTGTAGATGGGTTGCTGAATAAGTGCGCGGCCGCCTGCGCGCTCTGCACCGGCAACGCCATCAGCATCAACGCCAGAATCGTAACCAACGAAAACACTTTGAACAAGCGATTAGTCATGCCATTCTCCTCTTGGTAGATCATTTGGAATAACGAAATTTGTTGCGACAAATTGGAATATTACAAAGGCCGGTTTACACAAATGCGGTACACCTCCAGGAACATTCACCTAGAACCAAGAATCAAATACCCTCTTCCATTGATTTTATGTAACTACTCAACCTGCCTTTAGAATGGCGGCAAAAACGGTGTGCGCGGGGGGCGTACGC
>DAOTXM010000103.1:0-15403 GCA_034435215.1 Anaerolineales bacterium | reverse complement strand
GTCGATGCAACCGGGCAGCAGGAAACGCTGGTCAGCCTGTATGAAAGGGTCATGCCAGGCATCGTATCCCTGCAAGTTGTTGGCAGCCAGGGCGACAGCCTGGGATCGGGGTTCGTTTACGATAACCAGGGTCATATCATCACAAACCAGCATGTAGTAGAAGGAGCCAGACAGGTAGAAGTGGACTTCACCTCCGGATACAAAATCTATGGGACGGTGATCGGTACAGACCCGGACTCAGACCTGGCCGTCGTTAAAGTGAATGCTCCTGCTTCCGAACTCCATCCGTTGCCCCTGGGCGATTCGAATTCGCTCAAGGTCGGGCAAATGGTTATTGCCATCGGCAATCCCTTTGGCTTGAGTGGCACCATGACTACAGGCATCGTTTCAGCGTTGGGGCGCACACTCGACTCACAGCGCAACGCGCCTAGCGGTGGCTTCTTCACCGCCGGCGACATCATCCAGACAGATGCAGCGATCAACCCCGGCAATTCGGGTGGCCCGCTCTTCAACCTGAACGGGGAAGTGATCGGCGTCAATCGTGCCATCCGCACGACCAATTTCACCGGCAGCGGCGAACCGGTCAATTCCGGGATCGGTTTTGCCATCGCAATCAATATTGTCAAACGGGTGACCCCCGTATTGATCGCGGAAGGGAGTTATGATTACCCCTATTTGGGAATAGCATCCATCGACGAACTCAGCTTGCCGCAGATCGAAGCGCTGGGACTCAAATCCTTCACTGGTGCCTATGTGACCAGCGTCACACCAGGCGGTCCGGCTGATAAGGCAGGCATCCGCGCCGGTCAACAGTCGACCAGTGCCGGACTGGGCGCAGGTGGAGATTTGATCATTGCCATCGATGGACAGAGCATTCGAAATTTCGATGATCTGCTGCGTTACCTGATCAACAACAAAGCCCCAGGGGAGACGGTTGTGTTGACCGTGCTGCGGGATGAAGAACAGATCGATGTGTCTGTCGTCCTGGGAAGTCGCCCTTGAGTTGATCGCATAGTGGTGACGGCTTCCCAATCTGTCTACATTATTCTCTCAAAAAAGCCGTCACCTTTTTGGGTGATGGCTTTTGCATTTTTATGATTTTGGTCTACAATATAGATAGAGATTTTGAACACAGGAGGATACGCCCATGTAATAGGCTTCGGCAGCCTTGATTCCCGGCCTTGCAAATGAATAAGGAGAAACTATGTTTACAGACAGCGTACTGCGTGAACTGTTGAACTATTCCAGCCCTGATCCGGTCCTTAGCGTGTATATGAACACCGACATGACCGAAGGCACCGCTGACGCGCTCAAGCTGCGCCTGCGGACTCTTTTGAAAGAGGTGCATCTACCCAGGGACGAGGCCGCAATACTCAATTATTTCGAACTCGAACGCGAATGGACAGGTCGTAGTTTAGCAATGTTTTCCTGTGCACCACAGAACTATTTCAGAGCATTTCCCATTGCTGTACCTATCCGCAGTCGCATATTTGTAGGGGAGCACCCTTACGTCAAGCCATTGGCCGATTTACTGGATTCTTATGGCGGCTATGGTGTTGTGTTAGTAGATAAGCAGGGGGCACGTTTGTTCCAGTTTCATCTGGGTGAGTTGATCGAACAAGACGGTATTCTTGGTGACGAAGTGCGCCATACCAAGCGCGGTGGAGCATCCACTGTGCCCGGACGCCAGGGCGGCATCGCCGGACGAACGCGACACAGTGAGGAAACGGTGGAGCGCAATCTAAAAGAATCCGCAGAATTTGCCGCAAAATTCTTCGAAGAGAATCATGTCCGCCGCATACTGATTGGCGGCACAGATGATAACATCAATCAATTCCAAAGCTATCTCCCTAAATCCTGGCAGAGTTTGATCGTGGGCACATTCCCCATCAGCATGACCGCGCGTCCGGACGAGGTGCAGAAAAAAGCCCTTGAAATCGGCCAGCAGGCTGAACGGCGCAGGGAGACGCGGTTGGTGGAGAATATGATCACATCGGCAGCAAAAGGCGCAGGCGGGGTCGTCCGCCTGGACGAGACGTTGAGCGCTGTCCACGATGGGCGCGTGCAGACGTTAGTCGTTCGAGAAGGCTATCGTGCGAAAGGCTTCCAATGCCAGGGATGCGGTTACATCACCACACAGGAATTGAAAGTCTGTCCTTTCTGCGGCAAGTCCTTTGACCAGATCAAGGATGCGGTGGAGATGGCTGTCCGCAAGGTGATGCAAAATGGTGGTGATGTGGAGATCGTATACGAGAATCCGAAGCTGGAAGAAATCGGAATTGGAGGCTTGTTGAGATATTAACGGCACGTAACAGGTCTCAGGCCTGCCGCTAACATGATCCAAAGAGGATAAATAAAAAAGTAGGACGAGAGTGACCTCGTCCTACCCATTTAACCGAAACGCTCCTCTTTCCAGACATCCGCCCGGTTGTGGTAACCGGCTTGTTCCCAGAACCCACGGCGATCCCTGGTCATGAATTCCAGCGAGCGTAACCATTTCGCGCCTTTCCAAAAATAGGGCGTTGCCAGGTCTTCCCGCCCGGGGATACAACCTACCACACCGCGCAATGGATAGCCATGGTCAGGCGTGAGCGGCTCACCGTTGAAATGGGTCGCCAGCAGGAAGTTATCCTGCATGACCACTTCGAGGGGCAGGTTCACGGTAAAGCCATATTCCGCATGCTGCATGACATGCGTGGCTGTGGGCTTGATCTTGATATACGCCCCATCCACTAACGCCTTGACGGAAACGCCCTCCCAAACGGTATCGAACTTGCTCCAGCGAGTGACGCAGTGGATGTCCATCTCGATTTTGGTGCGGGGGAGTTTATTGAACTCGTCCCAGGTCCACTCCCTGTCTTCTTCCACTTCTCCCCAGACACGGAAATGCCAGGTGGCAGGGTTGAAATGCGGGACGGGCCCATAGTGCAATACCGGAAATTTGAGCGTGAGCGACTGGCCAGGCGGGAGACGTCCCTCCCCGCTGATGCGTTCTTCTTCCTTGCGACGGTCAGCGCTTTGATTTGTAAACATAAATACCTCTATTAGTCCAAATTATACCCATTACAGAGCATTCTATGCCAAACGGCGGCATGGATTAGACGCTCCATGCCGCTGGATATTACCCTAGAACTATGCCTTCGCAAAAAGGAATGAAGTGGATGTTTTAGGCGAGCTTCGCTCGTCCAAAACACCCCATACCCATCTCGGAAAAAGGCACATCGAATTTTTATAGCGCTATTAAAACTCCAGGCTCTCTCCCGGCTTCAGGACAACGACTTTTATACCGGTTTCCTTCTCCACACGGGCTGCCCAGGCATGCGGGTCCTGTTTGATGACATCGAAGGTGTTGTAATGAATGGGAACAACGGTTTTCGGTTGGATCATTTTGACGGCGCGCAAAGCATCATCGGGACCCATGGTGTAATTATCGCCAATCGGCAGTACGGCCAGATCGATACCTTCTTCTCCGATAAACTTCATTTCGCTGAACAGGCCGGTGTCCTGCGCCATATAGATTTTTTTACCGTCATTGGTAGTCAGCAAAAAACCGGTCGGATTGCCGCCATTCGAGCCATCCGGCAGGCCGGAACCGTGCAGGGCGAGGGTAAATTTGAGATAGCCGAACGGATGCTTGTACCCGCCGCCGATGTGCTGCGCATGCGTTTTGATCCCTTTCTTGCCAAGCCAGCTGGAGATTTCTGCATTGCTGATGACCATGGCGCCTGTCCGTTTGGCGATCTCCACTGCGTCGCCGACATGGTCGCCATGTCCATGGCTGACCAGGATATAGTCGGCCTTCACAGCTTGATGGGTGGTCGAAGCGGCGGGATTGCCGCTGAAGAACGGGTCGATCACAAGGTTGTAACCGCCGGTTTCGAGACCGAGGGTGGCGTGTCCATACCAGATGAATTTGTTGCTCATGTCATCCTCCTGAATTATTCGTTATTGGCTCTTCACCTGCGTCCTCTCTGGCAAAGTCTGAAGAACCTCACTATTTACAGTATAGACAAAAATGCAGCGTTGGTCAAATTTCCATTGGCGATCGCCAGGTTTACATCTATAATTTCAAAAATCTATCGTTTGCGGAGGAATGATGAACAAACCCACATTCAAACAACGCTTTGGATATTGGTTCGATAACATCATGGCCAGAGGCACACCCGCCATGATCATTCTCCTGGCCCTGGGTTCCTTCGTTCTCATTTTTGTAGCTGGATTGGTTCTCTTTATTTTTAGAATTCATCCCGCTGAAGAAACCGATCTGGGACTTGGCGAAGCAATATGGACCAGCCTGATGCGTACCTTGGACCCCGGTACGATGGGCGGTGATACCGGTCCCGGTTTTCGCCTCGTAATGTTGGCGGTGACTATCGGCGGTATTTTCATCGTCAGCGCGTTGATCGGCGTGCTCAACGCCGGCCTGGAATCACAGTTGGAACGGTTGCGCAAGGGGCGCTCGCGGGTGCTGGAAAACGGTCATACCCTGATCCTGGGCTGGTCGCCACAGATTTTTACCATCCTTTCCGAGTTGATGGTCGCCAACGAGAATCAGAAAAATGCCCGCATTGTTGTGCTGGCCGATCAAGACAAGGTAGAAATGGAAGAACAAATCCGTGAGCGTGTCGAGGCAAAGGGCAGCACGAAAGTAATTGTGCGCTCCGGCAACCCGATCGACCTGAACGACCTGGAACTCGGCAGCCCACACACCGCGCGTTCCATTATCGTCCTGCCGCCGGAAAGTGACGATGCTGATTCTCACGTCATCAAGACAATATTGGCGATCACCAACAATCCCAAGCGGCGCAAGGAACCCTATCACATCGTCACGCAAATCCGCAATCGCGAGAACATGGATGTGGTCAGGATGATCGGCGCGGATGACAAAGTCTTCCCCTTGTTGACCGGTGATTTGATCGCGCGCGTCGTTGCACAGACTTCGCGCCAATCCGGACTTTCGGTTGTCTACACCGAACTGATGAATTTCGGCGGCGACGAAATCTACTTCAAGCAGGAACCCGGTCTTTCCGGGAAAACCTTTGGGGAGGCGTTGCTGGCCTATGAAGATTCAGCCGTGATGGGTCTCCGCAAAGCGGACAGGACCATCCTGCTCAACCCTCCAATGGACACGCGCCTCGAACCCGGCGACCAGTTGTTTGCGCTCTCCGCTGACGACGATACCATCCGCTTATCCGGTCTTTCCAAAATCCCGGTGGAAGAAGGGCTGATCCGCGCTACTGCCAGAGTACACAAACCGGAGCCGGAGAGGACTTTGATTATCGGTTGGAACCGCTGCGCGGGAACAATCGTCCGTGAACTGGACGCTTACGTTGCCAGGAACTCACAAATTACTGTGATCGCAGATGAAAAGCAAGCCCGAGAGGATATCAAAGCCTGCGAGAAAAAACTCAAAAATCAAAAAATTAATTTCGTACCCGGTGATACAACCAGCCGCGAATTGCTGGACAGCCTGAACATCGCAGAATACGACCATGTGATCGTGCTAGCCTGTTCCGGCCTGGATGCCCAACAAGCCGATGCCAGGACGCTGGTCACGCTGCTGCACCTGCGCGATATCGCCGAACGTAGTGAGACATCTTTCTCTATCGTTAGCGAGATGCTCGACCTGCGCAATCGCGAACTGGCCGAGGTCGCCCGCGTGGACGATTTCATCGTCAGCGAGCATCTGGTCAGTTTGATGCTTGCGCAGCTTTCCGAGGACGAAAATCTGTTCGACGTGTTTCAGGACATCTTTGACCCTGAGGGCGCGGAAATCTATCTAAAGCCCATCGAAAATTATGTCGAGACAGGCCAACCCCTCACCTTTTACACCGTTGTCGAGGCTGCCCGTCGGCGCGGCGAAACAGCGCTGGGTTACCGTGTAGCATCCGAAGCCAACAACGCTGAAATGCAATACGGCGTGCATACCAACCCAAAGAAATCCGAGAAAGTCATTTTCACACCAGATGACAAGGTCATTGTAGTGGCAGAAGGGTAACCATCCATATAAAACCATTTCATGAGCCCTCCACACTTGTTGGAGGGCTTTTTCGAATAAAATCAGTGTTTTTTACGTTAATATAATAGCAGGTGCAAGAATTCTCGAAAGGACCTCTCCCGGTGACATACACCTCGCAGGCCAACGAAATAGAGTTGGTCACCAGAGCACAAAGCGGCGATCGGAATGCCTTCAGCGAACTGGTTCGCAACCATGCCCAGGGCGCGCTGAACGTGGTCTATCGCATGTGCGGTGATATGCAAGTGGCAGAAGACGCCGCGCAAGAGACATTCATTCAGGCCTGGTTGAGGCTGCAATCCTACCGTCCGCAAGCATCCTTTCGGAACTGGTTGTACCGCATTGCGGTCAACACCGCGATAGACATGTTGCGCAAAGAAAAACGCATCCTGCCCAGCGCGGTCGAAGACCTGAATCTGACAGATGCGAGCCCTGGCCCGGAAACGCTGGTCGCGAATTCCGAGCGGACGGAAATGGTTCAGGAAGCGGTTCTGGCCTTGCCGGAAGCCAGCCGGGCGGTGCTGGTACTGAGAGAGTTCGAAAGCTTTTCTTACCAGGAGATCGCAGAAGCGCTCGATATTCCGGTCGGCACGGTGATGTCACGTTTGAACTATGCACGTAAGTTGCTGAGAGAAAAATTAGAAGTGCAGTTATTTGTGTATGCGGAGGCTGAAAATGTCTGATCACGTGCTTAACCTGCTCGGCGCTTACATCGATGGCGAACTTCACGGCGGGCAACGCCACAAAGTGGAAGCGCATCTGGATGAGTGCCCGACCTGCCTGGAAGAATATAGCGCAATGCAGGCAGTGTCAACAACGCTGCGTGCAGCACCCATTCCCGATTTCCCATCGCCGGAACGTTTCGCCGCAGAGGTGGCGTTGCGCCTGCCGCGCACACCGGCCAAACCGATACGCAGTAGAGCACTGGAGGTTGGTTGGTGGCTGGTGCCAGTTGGGCTCGTCGTCGCCTGGATCTTTGCCAGCACGGCTACCCTACTCAGTAACGTGGTAACGGCAGCCGGTGATTTCGGATTGTTGAACAGTACGTCAGCCTGGTTGGCAGCCGGACCGTCCAAAGCAAATTACTCAGCTTTTCTCGGTCAGTTTGGCTTGCTGGCCGGAAACAGCCTGGAATGGGCCAAAACGATAGAGGCCCTCACAAGGACGAATGTATCGCAAATCTTTTGGCAAGTCTCGATCGCTTTGCTTTATCTCAGTTGGTTAGCAATCTGGTGGACGCGCCATACACGTCAAGGGCACGGCCAACCCTTCGACGGTGAAAGCAAGCCCACAGCCAATTAAAGAATGAGAAGTATAAGGAGAAAACAATGGACCCCGTCAAAATTTTGAAACGTGCCTGGCACATCCTGTGGAATTACCGTGCTCTATGGGTATTTGGCCTGATCCTGGCCCTGACAGCTGCCGGATCAAGTGGCGGAAACGCTAACAGTCGCGCCCAATACAGTGGCGACGGCGGCAATCAGCGTTATGAAGCGCCCCTGCCTGAAAACTGGCGCGAAGAAATTGGGAAAGCCTTCGCTGAAGTCGGGAAAGAAATTGGAAGAATCCTCGAGGAAGGCCTGCCTGCGCTCGGAATCTCTCAAGGTGAACTGACCGCTTTGCTGTGGATCGGCGCTGCCTTCATTCTGGTTATGCTCGTCGTTGGGATCGTGATGGCTATCGCCCGATATGTCTCTGAAACTGCGGTCATCCGCATGGTGGACGAGTATGAAGCCACCGACACCAAGATGACCATCCGGCAGGGCTTTCGCGTTGGGTGGTCGCGCACTTCCTGGCGATTGTTCCTGATCAACCTGATCGTGAACCTGCCGGTCATCCTGCTCCTCGGTTTGTTGGTGGTGGTTGGTTTCGTGATCTACCAGATGGTCATGGGCGGGAACGAAACCTTTGCCGTAACCGGTGTCATCAGCCTGATTGGAGTGGCATTCCTGTCTATCTTCGTGGTCGTGATCTTGAGCGTTCTCTTGCGATTGTTGCGCCAGTTCTTTTGGCGGGTATGCGCCCTCGAAGATGTGGGCGTGGGCGAAGCGCTACGGCGTGGCTTTGCAATGGTGCGCGAGAACTGGAAGAACGTTGGATTAATGTGGCTGATCATGATTGGCTTAGGCATCGCCTGGATGATCGTATCCTTTATCGCTGTCATCCTTACCATCCCGGTCGTGATCATCACCACCGTTGTCGCAGCAGTCATCGTAGCTGTCCCTGGTTTGTTACTAGTCGGGCTCTTCAGCCTGTTCCTGAACGGGTACTTGCCCTGGATCGCTGGTGGCATCTTCATTGCACCCCTGTTCTTTACCCTGGCGTTCTCGCCCTGGGTGTTGCTGACAGCCTGGCAACAGATCTACACCTCCACAGTCTGGACGTTGACTTACCGGGAGATCAAGGCCCTGCCTGCCCAAGAACCGGTAGCAGAAATCGGGCCAGTTAGCGACTGACTATTCCCCTTCGTTGCGTGCCCTCTTCGTGCGGAGGAGGGCACGTTTTTTTTTAACGCTCGAAGATGGAAATACTCTCGATGTGATAGGTCTGCGGGAACATATCAAAGGGTGTGACATCCACCAGACGATAGCCGCCCGCTACCAGCCTGGCCGCATCGCGCGCCAAGGTGGACGGGTCACAGGAGACGTAGGCAATGACTCTCGGGGCAAGATCACGGATTCCATCTAAAACGCGCTTGTCCAAACCCGCCCGCGGCGGATCAACCAGGACGATAGCCTGCTCAATTTCAAGATGCGGAATCACGTCCTCGGCTGCCCCCTCGTAAAGCTCCACGTGGTCGAATTCATCCAGATTGATGGCAAAATCCTCGCACGCGGAGGGCGACGACTCGATCCCAATCAGGCGTTCACAGTGAGGGGCAAGGAAAACGCTGAACAACCCCACGCCACAATACACATCCAGGATGGTCTTGACTGGCAAGGGCAACTTTTCCAAAAGATGCTTTACCAACTTCTCCGCCATGACCGTATTGACCTGGAAGAACGACCCGGCTGAAACATGGAACTTTCGCTCTAAAACCTGCATGAGGATATATTCTTCCCCTGCCATGACCAGCGCGTCCTCTTCCGTCAGGTGAACGACCGAAATTCCGGCTTCGAGTTCCAGTTCGGGTGCGTCGAGACTCCCAGATTCCAAAATCAGCATCAAATCCTCATCCACGCCTGTACGCAGAGACACACGTTCAAAGGAAGCGCCGGGCTCAAAATCCAATTGCGGCCACAACGCATTGATGGATGGTTCGGGCAGGTGACATTCGGTGATGGGAAGTACAGATTCCCCTCCCCCTGAGGGAGAGAGGCCAGAGGCGAGGGTGGAAACGTAGCCCAGTTTTCCATCATCAAGATGGAACTGCACATGGTTGCGATAATTCCACAGGTCCGGGCAGGCCACCATGGGTTGGATTGGTGGGTTGGCGATCTTGCCGATGCGCTGCAACTGGTCGCGGAGGATATCGGTTTTGGCTTGAAGTTGGGCTTCGTAAGATAGGTTTTGATAATGACAGCCCCCACATTTGCCAAAATGCTTGCACCTGGCCGCGATCCGATCCGGCGAAGGCTCCAACACTTCAAGCAGTTCCGCCCGCACGAAATTCCTTTTCTCCTCCACCAACCGCACACGTACCCGTTCCCCTGGCAACCCAAACGGGACAAAAACAGCGCGTCCATGTGTCCCCGATAGGGGATCAGGTAGGCGTCCCATAGCGTCGCCGCCGTAGGATAGTTTGTCGAGTCGAATGTCGTGAGTTGAAGGTTTCATGTCTGCTGCGCATCAAAATCCATCGACTAGGCTTTACCAGCAGCGCCAAGAAGATCTTCCCCATCTAAATCTGAAAACGCACGTAAATTTCCATCGGTCTGGTAGTCAGAGACTAATCCGGAGGCAGCATTTTTCGTTTGTTTACCAATGTAAATCTTCCACAACTCCCCCAGCACGGACTCGAGCCGCGCAGCCAGTTGGTCGGGCTTGCCGGTGGTGACATCGTCCTCATTGGGAAAGACAACGAACGGAACGCGCTGTCCGCGAATTTCTATCAGGCCAGAATCGCCGGGGGCAACGGAGGCAAAATCATCGTCCCGGTAGATGCGCTCCAGCTTTTCGTCAGAGAGACCATGCTCGAGGATGCTGTCCGGTTTGTCGGGGTTGAAACGGCGGCGGTTCTTGCGCAGGGATTCTTCGAAGGGTACACGTACATACACGATCGCGGCGTGTTGGAGCATTTCGTCGGACAAATGCTGAAAGGCCTTGGTATAACCGCCATGCGCGGCGCCGCGCGAGAATTCGATCAGGCAGGTGCTGTGTTCGTGATAGGATGGGTCGTCGCGCAGGAGTTTGCCATATTCCAGGCTCAGGCGTTCGATCAACAAGTGCCAGAGTTCTTCAAATTTGAAATATCCCTGCTCATCGCTGTGCAGGCGCGGCAAACCGAACTTATTGCTCAGGATATCGTCTTCCTCGAACCAGGCCCACAGCATCGGGAAATCATCATGGACATCGATCTGCGCAATATGATAGTGTTCTTGCCTGATTCCATCCGGGAGTTGCCTGAGAAACTCGATGATCTCGCTCTTGCCGCAGGCCGGGCGGCCAGTGAGCAGGAGAAGGTCGAAGGTGTTCTTGGGCATAAAAAATAGGGGCGGGGGGCAACCTGCTCTTATTTCAGGTATTCTTCCATTGCTGCGAACAAATTTTCCAAGTCGCCCATCTGGATCTCGCCCATATGTGCGATGCGGAAGGTGACGTTCTTCAATGCGCCATAGCCGTTGGCGATGCGCATGCCGCGTGTTTTCAGGAAGGCGTTCAAATCCGAGATATCGATGCCACGTTCGTTCTTGATGGTGGTGACCGTCTGTGAGCGGAAGCCTTCGGGCGCGTACATGGACAGGTCGTGCACGTCGGCCCATTCCTGGGCGCGTTTCGCCATCGCGGAATGACGGGCAAAGCGCTTGTCGAGCCCTTCAGCCAGGATGCGGTCGAGCTGGTGGTCGAGCGCGAAGATCAGCGACATAGCCGGAGTGGCCGGGGAGGAATCCTTCAGGCGGTGCCTTTCCATACGGACGAGGTCGAAGTACCAGCCGCGGTTCTCGACCTTTTCCGCTCTTTTCATAGCGCGGTCGGAGACGGCGCCCAGGCCCAGGCCAGGCGGGAGAGCCAGGCATTTCTGCGAGGAAGTCAATACCATGTCGAGGCCCCAGGCGTCCATCTCGATTTTCGCACCACCCAGGGAGGAGACCGCGTCCACCAGGATGAGCGTATCGGGCGCCACGGCGCGGACGGCCTCCGCTACTTCTTTAACGGGGTTCTGCAACCCGGTGGAGGTCTCGTTGTGGACGATGGTCAGGGCTTCGAACCCGCCAGCTTTAACGGCAGCAGCCACACGGTCCGGATCGACCGGTTGGTCCCATTCAAATGCAAGCTTTTCCACTTCCTTGCCATTCGAAACGGCGACCTCGTACCAGCGGTCTGCAAAGGCGCCGTTGACACAGGCGAGCACTTTCCTGTCCACGAAGTTGCGGATGGCGGCTTCCTGCAGGCCGGTACCGGAGGAGGCAGTCAGGAAAACGCGGTATTGAGTGTAGAATAGTTGTTGGGCTTTTACGGAAGCACTTCGAAAGATCGCTTCAAATTCCTTGCTGCGGTGCGGCAGCATGGGCTGCGCCTGCGCCTGCAGGACTTCGTCATCAACGTCCACCGGGCCGGGGACAAACATACGGGGCATAATTTACCGAAGGAAGAAGGACAGGACAACCAGTACGAGCACGAAAAAGCCTGCCAGCGAACCGATGGTTTTCAGGTCCTTTTTGACAGCGCTGTAATCGGGGTTGAATTCATTGCGCGTCGAAACGGTCTGTACCGGACGTCTGATGACTTGTCGTTTGCTTTTCCTTGTCATTTGTAACTCCTAATTTTGCAGCCGCGCAAAGACTACAATGCGCTGGCTGTCTACCAGATATGGATAACACGAGATGAGCGTAACCGTCGGGCTGCCGGTGGAAGCCATGACCTCCACGGCAGTCGGTTCGACGATTACGGTGCGATCTACCACATAAACGTGTTGGCGCTGCTGCGTGTACACAATGACGTTATCACCGGGCTGGAGCTGGTCCAGGTGACGGAACAACTCGCCGTACACGTCGTTGTGTGCCGTCAGCACCACGTTGCCGTTCTGGCCAGGATTGGCAGAGCCGATGTGCTGGCCGACGCCCTTCTTCAACTGCTCCCAGCCGTCTCCCTGTACCACCGGCGCATCCAGGTTCAGGCGCGGGATCTGTAACCGCACAGCCTGGTCAGGCGCAGGCGTAGGAATGGGGATATTGGCCAGCGACTGCACCATCGGGCGCAGGTGTTCCGGGATCTCGGCCTCGTTGGGACGCGTATTGCCCTGCGCGTCCGGCGGGGTGTGACCGGAGGGCAGCACCACCGCCATGACCAGCGGGGTGGGTGTGGGTGTTTCCGGGTTGAGCGCGGCGGCCACTTCCTGGTTCAGGTTTTGTAACAAGCCGAACACGCTCAAAAAAACACCGACCAGACCTACGATAGCCAGGACTTCCACCGCCAACAGCAACTGGTCTGCGAATCCGCGCCGCCTCTTACGCGGACTTTCATCTGCCACCGCTTTATCGCTCGTATTCACCACTGGACCGGTCGCCGGCTCATCCACCGCCTGGACAGGTTGAGGCAGGGCGACATCGTCCACCACGCGGCCGGTCCTGCGAAAATGTTCCAAGCGCTCACGGCGGACACCGCGTCGTTTCTCGATCAGCAGGCGGCGCAGTTCTTCGACCGAAAGGTCTTCGGGGGCTTTACGGCGTGGCATAGCACGGGGATTATACCGCAATAGGATGAACGCAATCGTGATACGATTAAACAACCATTCAGAAAAAACCGAAGCGGAGGGCAGAAATATGTCATCACAAACCGAAACTGAGCAGGTTCGAGATGTACTCCAAAAATTCCAGGATGGCTACACCGCTCGCGACAAATCCAAACTGGACGAATTCATGGGTCTCTTTGCCCCCACGGACAAGATCGAATTGATCGGCGTGGGCGCCTCCGAACGCGGAGGCCGGGAGTGGTTCCAGGGGCGCGCCGCCATCCGCGAGATCGTCGAAGGCGACTGGACCTACTGGGGCGCGGTCGAGATCGATGTGGCAGGCGCGAAGATCACGGTTTCAGGCGAGGCGGCCTGGTTTTCCACTACCGGCACGCTGACCTCCAGCGATGAATACGAGAAAGCCTATCCCCTCTACCTGGAGCAGATGCGTGACCTGCTGATGGATGAGAAGAAATCCTTCGACGACCGCCTGACAGACGCCACCCACTTCGGCGTCAACCGCCTGCGCGACAGGATGCGCGGGAAAGGAGCCAAATGGCCCTTTGTCATTACGGCTGCCCTGGTCAAAACGGATGGGAAGTGGGGATTCCATACCATCCACTGGTCGTTTCCAGCGGAGTAGGAAATGAAACCAGACAGGTTTTTTACAGGACGCCCTGTAACGAAGTCAAAGGGTGAAAACCTGTCAGGTCTAATATTGCAGCGCAAAGTTCCAAGAAAATCCTGAAATTCCTGGCAATGCATGTGCAACAGCAATGCAACCTTGCGCTGTAATACTTAACGATATCCGGGAAATAGCTAATTATGGGTCTACCGTTGATGACGGGACGGGAGGGCCCTAATTATCAGACGCTTTCGAAAAATGCATCTGGACGATTTTCCATCGATCACGCTGCTTTTCTAGAACGCCCGTCCATCGGACATCGATCCAGGAGGCAGGTTTCTCATTCCATTCGCCAAAATCGTCCAGGAGACAAGCGAACCAGGCGACATTCCCGGATTCTGCCATGTGAATATCCAACTCTTTGATCTCGAACCCGGTCGCCTTGAAGGCATCATTGAGAAAAAGCCGTTCCACGTGCTGTTTGAAGGCCTCGAATCCGCGGATGGTACTCTTTGAATCCGGATGGAAGATGAAGAAGCGCTCATCCTGAGCCAGGCAGCCATATAAGAGCTCCGTATCCTTGGTCAGCGCCCAGCCAATCGAGGCGGAAATGGCCTGGCGAATTTGTTTCTCCTCCATAAGATCTCCTATTTTTTCTGCTTGCGGATGAGGTTGGCCACGGCGATCACGCCCAGGTACAACCCGCTGACCGACGCCCCCCAGGAGAGAAAGTTCAGGGTAAAAGTCGATTCAACCACCTTGATCACCATCAGGAAAGGCATGACCCATCCAAACAGGAGCAGGCCCAGGGCGATGAGAAGAAGCGTGCGAGGTCTTTCGTCGATCATTGGTACAACCAGCAGGCTACCAGATGCCCGGGCTCAGGTTCGAAGTCCGGCGGTTCTTTCGCATCACACAAACCGGCCATAGCCCGCGCACATCGCGGATGGAAGCGGCAGCCCGGGGGCGGCTTGACCAGGCTGGGCGGCTCGCCGGGCGGCACTTCCTTGAACGCCTCCGCATTGCGGGCATCCGGGTCGGAGGTGGCGGCAAGCAGGGCGTGCGTATACGGGTGCAGGGGATTCTCCAGCAGGCGGCGCGTCGCGGCCTTTTCCACCAGGTTCCCGGCGTACATCACAAAAATGCGCGCCGAGAAATATTTCACCGTCGAAAGATCGTGCGTGATATAGATCACCGAAAGGTGGTGCTCAGCTTGCAGGGCGTGCATTAGCTTCAGAATTTCGACCCGCACCGAAGCATCCAGCATCGAGACCGGCTCGTCGGCCACGATCAGCTTCGGCTCGCGTAGCATGGCGCGCGCGATCACCACACGCTGCTGCTGCCCGCCGGAAAGCATGTGTGGAAATTTGGGCAGGAAGTCGTCCGCCGGATGCAATTTTACTTCGTCCATCACCTTGCGGATGCGGCCCAGGCGCTCGTCCTTATGCTTCAACCCGCTGATGATCAGCGGCTCCTCCAGGATTTTCTGCACGCTCATGAACGGTGGCAGCGCTCCATAAGGATCCTGTTGGACATAACCCACCTCGAAACGATAGGCGCGCAGCTCATCTCCTTTAAGCGCGGATAAATTCCTGCCGTCGAAAATTACCTCACCCTTGGTGGGAATGTTCAACCCGAGGATGGTTTTCATCAAACTGGACTTTCCGCATCCGGACTCGCCCACGACTGCCACCGTTTCCCCGGGCGCCATCTCGAAGCTGACACCGTCCACTGCTTTGACGTAACCGGCATGGCCGAATCCGAAGCGGCGCAACTCATACCATACGTGCAGGTCGTTGATCGACAGTAGCGCTTCCCCTTTGGGTTGGTCCCTTTCTTCCATGCTCACTCCACTGATCTTTGTTTGTAACTACTCAGCCTGCCTTTAGAATGGCGGCAAAAATGGTGTGCGCGGGGGGCGCACGCCCCC
>DAOTXM010000102.1:0-7750 GCA_034435215.1 Anaerolineales bacterium | reverse complement strand
CACATGTTGCCACCGTCCGGATGAATCCATGATCACGCGCATCCATTTCAAACCCGCATTCCATGTCGCTGCATCGATGTGTTTTGTTTCCGCAGTTCCCCCGATGCGGTTGTCGGCAAGTTCCGCCGATGGCTCGGTTTGCAATTGAAGTATGGGCAACGTATCACCATCTTGGAGATCGAGTATCCGGATGCTCCCTTGCGTAGGCGGCGAGAATTCACTTGTGCTCCCATCAGGGGTGGTAGTGTTGGACGAAAGAAACGGCCCGGTGAATGGGGCGCCCTTGGTGAAATGGAACGCGCCATTTCCGTCGGCCTTGACCTGACCTTCGTAAATTGCTCCTTCATCGCCGCTATCTGAGAAGACCTCCACTGTACAATTCGAACAAGTAGCGCCTGACAATGTGCCAGCTTGCAAATTCCAATTGATGATAATTGGTGGTCGAAGGGCACCCTGGCTGTCGGTCACTGCTATGCCTTGCCCGCCGTTTTCTCTGATACTGTTCTGCGTGACGGTGTTATTGGGCGTGTTCTCCCGGAACGATATGCCGTCTCCGATGTTGTAGGCAATCATATTACCCGGCCCCACTACGTTGTGGCTCGTACGATCGATGAGAACCCCCGCCAGATGGTTGCCGAGATTGCTCCCATCAGTACCTATCCCGATTAGATTATTGGCGATGGTGTTGCCGCCATCCAGCGCACAGCACAAATACACACCCGCTGCTTCATTACCACCAATGATGTTATCAATAATCAGGTTCTGTGTTGCGCCATTCGAATTAATCCCATCGCGGGCATGCCCCCATATCGCCGTACCATCGATGTTGATGCCGATGTAGTTGCCCTGAATAGTATTATGCGATGTATCATCATCCCATAAACCGATGCCAAAGTTCCCATTACCACTGATCAGGTTCCCCTGGCCCAACAGCCCATCTCCAATATTTCTATCGCCGCCGATGAGGTTAAATTTTGCACCAGCATGAAGGCCAATACCCGCGTCGGGAAAGCCGGTGATCTGCAACCCGCGAATGATGTTGTTGTTCGAGGCGATGGAAAGTCCATGTACGGACTCCCGAGGGGTGATTCGGCTGCCATCCAGGATCACCCCTGCGTCGCTGGCGTCGATGGTCAGGTTTCCCTGAGTGATCTCCGGCAGACCGCCCGTCAGGGCGATCGTGGCCGGCGCGTCTGGCGGGAACACGACCGGATCGAAAACGATCTTATCGTATGGCTCTGCATCTCCCAGGGCCTGGCGCAGGCTGCCGGGGCCATCATCGTCAGCGTTTGTAACTACGATAGTTTTCCCTTGGGGAAGTGGGGTGTGTGCGGGCGCCGAAAATGTTGGAGAAAGTGTAACTGCGGTGTCCGTCGGGGATGGAGCCAACCCACAACCATTCAACATAAGAGAAAGGGTTATTGCAATAAGTATTAGGTTTGCAGCATATTTCATCGTTCCCTCCAAAAAGACCGCTGAATAATGTAACTGGTTGGCGTCCTCAAAATAACTGCTTATGGATTCTGTATAAAACGTCCCGAAGGTTTTGTTTGCGATGCTTGCGTGCCTTTTGGCCAACCTTCGGGACGGCGTTCTCAAATGATCCGGCCAGGCGCTTATGCGATCAAGCGTTTCGATTTATGGGCTGTACTGACCTTTGATTGTGCCTTCAATCGTTTCGATTAAGTTCCTATCACACATCCCCTTGACCTTTCTGTTGCTGATTGGATCATGAACCAAGATTTCCAACTCTGTGTCAGGATCCAGATAGATTCTATTCGCAGGTTTCAATTTGTAGAACCCATTCAAGCTCACAGGAAGCAGATCCAGGTTGCTGTGTCTCAAAATATACACAAACCCTCGTTTGAATGGATGGATCTCCCCGTCTGGCGAACGTCGCCCTTCGGGCAGTATGATGATGTCGCCAAGTGCAGCTTCTGTAAGCGATTTATCGATTTCATGGTACGCCCGGGTGGGATGTTTGCCATTGACAAAGATGGTTCCAAATTGTTTCATGGTCCGTCCCAGTAAAGGTATGCGTGAAATGAACTCATGGGCTACGACTGCTGCATTGGGGGAAAGCAAGATCAATGCAAAAATGGCATAGCCACTGGGATAATTGGCGACGATTACATAATGATCATCCGGATTAATATGCTGTAGACCTGAAACATGGATTTTCTGTCCAACGATCCAAAATACAGTCTTTGCAAATCCCACCTTCAGTCGTCGCAATTCGTTGATACGACCCAATGCACTAAGTGCCAGAGCGAGAGGCAGTATAGTGAAAGCCACCAAATGAGTGACGATATACAAGGACAGGGTGAACAAAACTATTCGGATATAACGCTTCATCTCGTCTTACTCCGTCGGCCAGGCTTCTCTATATAACCTTCGGGACGATAAACTCAAATCAGGTTCATCTCCTTCATGAACTTTGCTAGTTCATCCTCCAAACCTCTACAGAATTTGAACAGGAACTCAGTACCCTCATACCCGAATTCTAGCAAATGAGCAGCAGCCAGGGAGCAAACATGCAACCTGAAATCCATGTGCATTTTATTCCCTTCTTCTTTCAATTTCAGGTATTCACTCCACAGAACTTGTATTGTCATTTGAGCTTCCTTTGGACTGCCCTTTACCAGTTTTTTCGTCATTTCAGCATCGACTGCCTGGTGGTTGGGGTCAATCTCATGCACAGCCTCATTGACGAACTTCTTGTAGAATTCAAACCAGTCGTGGTCCGCGTTGCCTTGTAACATAGTTTCTCCTTATGATTTTTTTACAAGTCGGATAGATACTTTTGGGCAATCTGTTCGAAAGGGTCTCTATGAGGCATTAAATACTTTTCCAATGAAATATTATCGTTCGGCGACATCTCGTACAGCTCACTAATCCATAGGTTTTCATCGTGCCGGAACATGAATTTATTGATCCTTGGCTGTTTGCGTGCTTCCTGCAAACTGTTGAAATTTACGAACTCGCCTTTCTGTAATGTCGGTCGCATGACTTGGGAAGGCAATGTAATGATCTCGAGCGCATCGCTCATATCCCCTTGGACATCAATGGCCCAAATCGCGCCACATGGATGGCGAACTGTCTCGTAAAATCTGTATCTCTTCCATCCGCCTAATGCAAAGAAACCGGCGATGTTCGCATCCCAGGTGAAGTCAATCAAGTCTGTAGGAAACCCATAGTGTTGACATAGCGCTTCATTCTCTGATTCTCCCAGTACGAGATGTCTTCGATCTGGCATATTGTGAATGTGGTCGATAAAGGATTTTTTCAGGGTATCCAACTTGTGGGGATCAGGATTTTCTCTATCCATATACCTTTTCAAGGAAGATACCAACTCCCATTTGTCATTTTCCTGACCCCTATAGATTAACTTCCTGCCCACCGATATGATTTGAAGAAAGAACAACAGGGCGTAAATGTTCTCGAATGTTTCAGCCTGACTCAAGGCATCGATCAGCCTGTTCCAGACGGTGATTGTTTCTTCCAGGATAAATTTTTCGGATGTGTTTGGCTGCTCGACGGGGATCGGGATGTGTTTGAATATGCGCTCCCCGAAATATGAATTCGATACCTCCTCGGCATTGCTGTTTATATAAAGGTAGTTCTTGTACAGTCGGGCAACTTGAAAGAACAACCTGTAGTTGATCGATTCTCCGTCTTCGGACATGTAATGATCATGTTTGGTCATTTGCGTTTATTTGTTGTATTTTTGCCAGCGACGTTGCATTCGGTGATACGTTTTATCCCAAAGTCCAGCTTCCCAAAGCGCTTCAGCGACGCCACTGTAACCGGGGAATATGGTAGCAGCGGATACTCCTTCATAGTATAGTATTCTTAACAGCTTGGGCGCCTCGGATATTGGCAACGTGAGCTTGTAGAGAATTGTTCCCTGGATTCCTATACCTTTTGTAGCTTTGGATAACGCCTCGATCCGTTTCTCAAGCGGGCTCCCGTCAGCCAGACGGTCCAGCACGAAGAATCCGGCCTGCGCGGCGAGATTTGGATTTGAGGCTTGTGGCGCATGCACAATGCTGATTTCCGGAATAGATTGTCCAAGAATATCTTCCTGCATCGATCGAAGCAAAAAGGTATTCAGCCCAAAGACTGCAAGATTTTCCGGCTGTGGTTTTACTTTATTGGCGATATACATTTCACAGGCACCCTTCGCAGCAAAATACGCAGCAACAAAAGGTTTCCAGGTCCAGTCTAGTAAGCGAGTTGGGCATCCATAATGCTGGGCAATTCCTATATTGGCATTGATTTCCTCATTCGAAAGACTTAGCAGTCGCTCACGCATTTTCTCCTGGTTAGTGGAGCGTGCGAAATCTTGCTCCGTTCTTTTGGTTTGTTTCCAGAATTCCTCCATGTAATAACTTGGGACGGGAAGGCCATTCTGATCTGCCTCGTTGATGAATGCCTGCATCACAAACAACTCAGCAATGAATATAGCTGCAATGGTATGGAAATGATGATCGTCACAGAAATCACGCCAGCGCTCTTTTCCTTTTTCTCCCCGAAGCAAGGTCGGTAAAAGTTCCCAGGAAGCATTACATTGACCACGGAACCCCCATTCGTGGGGACGGTCCCATCTGTTCGAACTCTTCCGAAGGCCACTTACAAAAGTTGGAGCGTTTTTATAATGAACTGTTTCCACAAGCCTGTACTCCCAAATGCTCCATTAAAAAACTATGAATGGTTCAATCACCTTGAAACTTGCGTATGCAAACAGTGTATAGCAAATTTCTCCCCAATTCAATACCCTTTTTTACATCCTATTGTCCTTTCGCCCGCTCCAAATTCAAAGCCAGTATAGAACGTCCCGAAGGTTCGTCAAAAAACACCCAGGCTTCTCAAATAAATCCTTATCCTGCAATTACGATGCAACTTTCTCGTGTAATTTTCCTGGGTCTGCAGACCGCGATCTGTAGCTCATCACGCCGCCCAGAATCATGCCGTAAATCAGATGCATGGCGGTGGATAAGCCATACCACTGTAATACTTCAGGCGCCGTCATTTTCACAAGAAGCGGGGCAGTCACAAGGATCGGTTGGCTGGCAATTTCGATATAGAGAATACCGAGCAGTACACCTTTCTTAAGGGTATCCACTCGCAATGCGCTGACCTTTGAAACGATCATGCCGAAGAGGCCGCCAAGCCCCAGACCAAGAAAAAAGTGAACCAAAGCGCCAAGGAGAACACCGCCTGATATATTTATACCTATCCGTGAGAAGAAATTACCTGTGACAACCCCAATGAAGGAATATATCAGGCCGATTGGCATTCCTACGATATAAAAGAAGCCGACAATGACAAGATCCATGATGATCGTGCCCACCAATCCCCCGATCAACCCCCATACCATCGCTTTTTTCAAAGTACCGTTGTTCATCTTCTCCTCCAATTCAAAATCATCCTGACAACGTCCCGAATGTTGTGATTCTAAATGCTCGCGTCTCAAGCAGTCAGCCTTCAGGATGTTGTTCCCTCCCCGCCTGCTCCAAATTCAGTGCCAGCAGCCGCTCCATTAAAAAACGTCCCGAAGGGTTTTTATTTGTAGAGTTTACCTGTCTGGCGGCCAGCCTTCGGGACGGTAAACGCAATGCGGCCAACCGTACGCCTAGAGTACAGACCCGTCCAGCCGGGCGTGGATGTGGTCAAGAATTTCGATACTTTCCAACGAGGCCTTGTCGGCATAGACATCGCCTGTCGGCAAGCGCCGCATCCCTTCGAGTGGCGTGAATGCCTCCAACTGTTTTCGAATATGCCAAAGTCGGGCTATTTTGATAGCCGAATGACAATTGGATAGTCTTTTATCATGAGGTCACGGACAACCAAATCACCATCTTCTTTGCTGGTGACTAGTTCTTGTTCAAAGCCATATAAAATATCGATCCCGGTAGCATTCCAGTTTGAAAAGCCAGGGATTGTAATTGTAGAAACTATGCCAGGATATTCATCTACCGCCACACCATCTGACCATAATGCGATGAGTTGGTCACCATCAGGCAATGAGAAACCATAGTTCTTGATATCTGTCGCCTGGCTTTGGATTTCGACTGATAGACTCCTGGCTGTGGCGCCAACCATGAGGGTGCATAGATTTCCAGTTGTAGAACGGATGACCATTTGTCGGGGATCAACCATGATGCCCACTGCAACATCCATGCCCAGGTGGGACACGATACCCCGGGCATAATACTTGGCTGCTGTGATCTCGCTGTGTATCCAGGGTTGACCAGCGTCTGCGTTCAAGGGCGTTCTCCAGGTTAGTTCATCGGCCCTATATTCTCCTACAAAACCGTGGGTGGTAGCCAAATCTTTGATCTCTTGAACGAGGGATGGATATGCGTGGTAATATTCCCTGACATCATCGTATTGAGGTGATGCTCCAAAGAAGGGATGCCAGGAGATAACATCCACCAGTGGTATTACATCTGACTTGAGAATTTCATGCAAATATGCGCGGGAATCCGGGTCTTGAAACCCAGAGACACCCCCGACGATGATCTTTGCTTCTGGATCGATCTCCCGGATGACTGGTACCGTCCTTTTTACAAGGTTGATATAGTCAGCGGACTCAATATGCTGGAATGGGTAACCGATATCAGGTTCATTCCAGATCTCATAATAATGAATTCGGTCCTTGAAGTGGGTAACGATGAAGCGTACATAATCCAAATAGCGTTGGATTTCCTCCTCTGTTTTGAATCTCGATGAAATTCCCTCCCATCCCGAAGGATGGTCTGCCTTATCCCAGAAAGTTAGAGTATAGGCGAGAGTGATTTCCCTGCCAACATAGTTGATCCACTCATCGTCGTGCGGAGCAATGTTGAATTCGGATGTGCTCCAATCTTCGACGGAATAGGATTCTATTTCGTTGAGAGTCAAGCGAAGGATGCCCTTCAAACCAAGATCGAAAAATTCATCATTGATATGCGTCTCGTCTCGAACGCACCAAGGTGGATGGCAAAGTCCACCGATGTGGTTGTCGGCGAGTTCTCTTGATGGTTTGGCTTGGAGCAGGGTTCTTGGCAGGTTGTTTCCTTCCTGAATGGTCATCAATGGCGGAAGTAGCGTCTGTGTAGGCGGTATTGGTGTTGGTGTAGGTGTAGGTGGTATGGGGGTAGCCGTTGATGGAATTGGGGTAGGTGATACTGGCTCAGGCGTAATTGCAGGAGAGCTGCACCCGACTAAGAAAATGAATGATGTCACAGCGAGCACTTGCTGCGATAATTTTCGATGGCTCATTTTTCCTTCCTGTTTACGGCTTCAAACATACTATACAATTTTCCTGTCCCAAAAGCAACAACTATTTTCTCGCGCGAATTCAACCCCTCCCCGCCCGCTCCAAATTCAATGCCAGCAGCCGCTCCAAGATCTCCTCATCGGACAGATCGCTCGGCCAGCCGTAGGCCGCAAAGACGGCTTCATCCAGCTTCTTGTGCGCCAGCTCCAGCCAGGTGGGACGGGCGTTGTACAAATTCGTCAATGTGCGCTTTGACCCCCTCCCGCCCTCCCCCAAGTCCGACGAACCCCAGTCGGATTTGGGGGAGGGGCCCGACAGGGCGGAGGGGGTCTGGTACGCCAAAATCGCATCCATGTGCAGGATGTTCCTGACCTGCTTGAGAACCTTTGCTGTCACCTTTGAATTTGTAGATCCAGCGGAGTAAAAAGTGGGTCTACCGTTTATGACCAGACGGGGGTGGGGGATTTTTGGGGGGGGGGGGGGGGG
>DAOTXM010000101.1:0-16759 GCA_034435215.1 Anaerolineales bacterium | reverse complement strand
CCCTGTCTGGCTATTTTCGTGACTTGCTTTGTTAATGTGCTCAAGCAGGTTTGGTTCTCTCTGCTTGTTTTTGACCGTCTTCTACCCCTATGGGGCTTATATGACGGCCTTGACAATTTACCGAATCGCTTTTGGGTTTGTATTACACGGGTGGTTGAGTAGCCCTGAGTGACAACGAAGGGCGTATCGAAACCACAAATTCTGCCTTTCGGAACCAGTTGGTCTCGATACGCCCCCATCAACACGGGGCTACTCGACCAACGTTTATCCTAATTACTCTGTGTCGCTTTCTTCATGCGCTTCTCCACGACTGATGGGTAGAACATGAAGAAGATGTATCCCGCGAGTGTAGCCCAACCCAGGATATCACCCAGAAATGTATACGGGGCGTGATCAGCGCCGAGGGTCACATCGCCGACCAGGGTCAGGCGTGAACCGTCGATATCCGTATCCAGCGCCACGATACTGCCATCTGGGTTGAAAATCCCTGAAACGGTCGCCACCCCACTGATCACTACAGCGGTGCGGTTTTCGACAGCGCGGAACAGGGCATTCGTCCAGGCCTGCTCGCCAAATCCGCCAAACTCACGATACGGGGCAGCGATGATCTGCGCGCCGTTGGCCGTCAGCTTGCGCCCCACGTCAGTGTAGTTGGCATCGTGACAGATCATGCCCGCCAAACGCCCAAGGGGTGTATCATACACAGGGAACACACCAGCAGAGGGCGTATCCGGTTCGCCGATCATCCAGGTACGATTCTTTCCGTACACCTGCGAGAACTCGCCATCGGGTGAGAGCATAACCGATTCATTACGCCAGGGTTGCCCTTCGATGCCAACCGTATAAGTGATGAAGAGATACGCGCCTGTCTCCTGCGCCAGAGCACGGAACTGCTCGATGTATTCGGCCTGCGGGTCGAAGTTGAACATCATTTCGGGACTATAGATAACCTGCGCGCCCTGACTCGCGGCTTCACGCGCCTGCTCTGCGAACGTATCGAAGCGTATCTGTGACGTGTTGACTGCATCCTGATGAGCAGGCAACGGGAAATTTGGCCGCACGCTCGCCACCCGGACCCTGGGCATGCTTGGCATCGAATTAAGAATGACCAGGCTGAGGCCAATCCATGCCACGAGGGCAATACCTGTTCCCCTCAGCCAGCGCCGCGTCGATCCGGCCTCCACAGGGACGACATCCGTCGCCGTCCATTTGTGGTCAAGCCAGTTCATGGCAGCCTGCGCCAGCGCGTAGTTGATCAGGACGATGACCAGGTTCAATCCGTAAACGCTGAAAATCGAAACTGGTTGGATCAACCACGGTTGTGTTGCCTGGGTATAACCTATGAACGCGGTAGTCGCGATGATTGGGATGAATGTCGCGCGGATCATCTCGAAGCCCACCCAGTTGATCACACCCTGGAAGATGAACCAGCGATATTTTGTCATTTCATGGAACTTGCGATCCTTGGCAGCAAAGAAGTTGATGACGGCGATCCAGATCCCCAAATACTGGAAGACCGGCCCATAGCCTGGGCCGAACAAGCGCGCCAGGAACGGCCCCAGCCAAACTGCGGCGAAAATGGTTTGCGCCAGGCTGCTCCACTTGGCGGGAAACACCCTATACTGTGCCAGCAAGACGGGGACAACCCCAAACCAGGCCAGCGGCCAAAGCCCATAAGGCGGGAAAGCCAGCAACAACATCAGACCGCTCAACACAGATAGAAAGATGCCCAACACCATTCGAGTGGCGGTCACCTGCACCGCAACATTTTCACTAGATTTGATATCAGTAGCTACCGTCATTTATGCCTCCATTTCCACCCTTACTTTACAGGTTTACCCGCCTAAAAACATCTACCAAACGATAGATTTGGGGGTTTAAAAAATCCTTCCGAAGGCTCGATCCTTCGGGTAAACCCTCAGGACGGGCCTTCGGAAGGGTAAATTACACCAACCCCAACTCCTTTCCCTTCATGGCGGCTTCGGTGCGATTGCGGACGCTCAACTTCCCGCACAAATTGTGAATATGTGTCTTGGCAGTGCCCGTGCTGATGAATAGCCGGGAGGCGATCTCCCGATTGGACAAGCCAGCCGTGACCAGCCTGAGCACCTCGATCTCACGTCCGCTCAGCGGTTCCACCAGGGACCCCATGCCCTTCGACACGCTCAGGACAACGCCTGCTCCCGTTGTCTCAGCTTTTCCCGTCATCACATCCAAAATGCGCCTCGCATAATCGGGCATGATTCCACATTGAACGGCCTCACGCAAAAGCGGGATTAACTTCTCCCCCGCCTCCACAAAGGTACGGATAAACCCGCCGCCTTCAGCTAATTGCAATGCTTCCGCTAAAAAACCGAACGCTTCTTCTTGCAACTCAGCCAGCGTTGCCTGCAACGTACGGACAGCGATTAATCCATAAATCCACTCATTGGCTTGCGCTGCCTGACCCAACCCATCGAGATAAGCCCGGGCAGGCGGTTCAGGCAAAACTCGGCCCTTCGTTACACCCAGAAAGCGGTAGAAAGGGTGGCAATCCACTTTTTGGGTTAGGTTCTGCGCCCATTCTCCAGTGGGTTCACCCTTTGCCAACAGCAAACGGACCTGGGCCGCATCCATCCGCTCCGCAGTTCCGGTTGGAATCTTCCCACTGCGCACCAACTCCCAGGCTCGATCCAACGCCTCTTCAGCGCCTGCCAAATCGTCTTGCGCCAGCCGCAAACGCGACTGGATCATCAAGGCCCCCACAAGAAACTCGTCATTTCGTGATCGCTGGCAGAGCGCAATCGCTTTTTGCAAACTCGAATCGCTCGCATCCAGTTCATTCCATTCATAATGCAGGGTAGCCAGGTCCATATACGCCAGGGCGTTGATCGGTATATCGTTTCCTTGCTGGATGGCATTCTCAAAATATTCCGCTGCCCGGTGTAATTGTCCACGCACAGCAAACGCCCGTCCTTGGAAGATCATTGCGGTCAATGCGGCATACTGATTGCCTGTCTTTTCTCCGGCTTCCAGCGCCTCTGCCAGGACATCTTCTGCCGCCTGCATCTGCCCCATGTGCCAATAGGCTAACCCCAAGTTGAGTGCCACAATTCCCCTGGAATTCAAAGAGCTTTTGGGCAACAATTTCAACGCGCGCTGCGAGCGCTCTACCATGCGCTCATGGTCGCCTCGTCCGCGCGCCAGATAAGCCTGCGCAGCAAACACTTCTCCCAGGAATTCAGGAAAATCTTTTGCAGCTTGTTCAACGCGCTCTAACAACGGTGCTGCCAGATCATATTTAGTTGCCAGAAGCAACGGCCAGCAATACTCAAAGCACAATTTGGGATTGGACAACAGCATCTCTTCGGGAAGTTTTTGGAACCAGCGGATTACCGTTATTACTTCACCACGTTTGAGCAGTGCAGTGGAGTTTGTGACGATCAAATCCGCGGCGCGCGCCCAATCCTGGGCTGCCAGGGAATGTTCGATCGCATCAAGTGGAAAATCGTTGTTCTCAAACCAGAGGCTTGCTCGCTGGTGCAGTGCGTTTTCGGCCAGACCGCTACCCCGCAACCTGTGACGCAACAATTCCGCAAACAAACGGTGATAGCGATACCAACCACGGGACTGGTCGAGCGGAACAATGAACAGATTGGCCTGCTCCAGCGCCTCGAGCAACTTCTGGCAGTTGGATTTTTCTATTACCCGATCACACAAGGGTCCTGACAAACGCTCCAATACAGAGGTTTTAAGCAGGAAATCCTTCACGTCTGGAGACTGCCGTTCGAAGACTTCCTCAACCAAATAGTCCAGGATGAAGCGGGAGGAACCGGTAAAAGCCTGGATAAAGCCCGATAAATCATCGCGCCCCTGCATGGAAAGCGCGGCTAGTTGCAATCCCGCAATCCAACCTTCGGTGCGGCGTTCGAGGGCGGAAATCTCATCGGGAGACAAATCCAACCCCATGATGGATTTCAAGAATTCGGCAGTTTCTGTTTCCGTAAAGCGTAGATCATCCTGGCGAATTTCAAGGATCTGCCCGCGCGCCCGCAAACGAGAAATTGGTAACAGCGGGTCCTCCCGTGTCGTAATGACCAGGTGCAGGTTGGCAGGTTGGTGGTCGAGCAGGAAAGCAAGTTGCGTATGGATGGGGGGTGTATGAATGACGTGGTAATCGTCAAGAATTAGTATGAATGGCTGGGAAATGGCGGCAATTTCGTTAACCAATGCGGTGAGCATGAGTTCATCAGGCGGGGACTGTGGCGATTTAAGCATAGTTGTAGCTGCCTGCCCGATACTCTTGTCCACTTGCTTCAACGCTGCAATCAAATAAGTGATAAAACGCCGCGGGTCGTTATCAGCCTCATCGAGCGAGAACCAGGCAACCCTCACCCCAACCCCTTCGCGGAGCACCCCTTTGGGGCTCCCGCTGAGAGAGGGGCGAGGGGTGAGGAAATTGATCCAATCAAGCGCAAGCGTCGTTTTACCGTACCCAGCCGGGGCAGAGATGAGGGTCAGTTTGCGTTCGAATATCCCATTTTGCAAAAGGCCAGTTTCCATTCGCTCAACCAGGCGCGGGCGAGGCACGAGTCCTGAACGCAGAGGCGGTAAGCTGAATTTGGTAGACAGGAGCAGGTTGGACATCTACTAAAATTATAAAGTTAATCGGACAAAAAACAACCGCCAGCAACAAAAAACGCCCGACAGACATTCAATCTGTCGGGCCTCAGCGGAGAGGGAGGGATTCGAACCCTCGGTGGCCACGAGGACCACAACGGTTTTCGAGACCGTCCCGTTCAACCACTCCGGCACCTCTCCAATGGTGCGGGCGGGATTATACCTTAAATTTCGACGCTACTATGTAGTTCGGGATAATATATCTGTGAAAGTCCTTTCTCTATCAGTTTTTCTTTCAACGCCAGCGCGGATTTTTCTTCTCCATGTACCAGGAACACTGTTTTGACCCGGCTCTTGACTGCCAGGGCGTATTCCACCAACATGTCCTGCCCGGCATGCGCGGACAGACCGCCAATGGTAGCAACCTCGGCGCGACGGGTGAAGGCTTCACCAAAGATCTTGATGCGCTTTTCGCGGTCAGCCAGACGGCGGCCAAGTGTATAGGGCGCCTGCCACGATACGATACAAATTGTATTCTTGGGATCCTCGATATTGTTGCGTAGATGATGAAGGATGCGCCCCGTTTCCGCCATGCCCGAAGCGGAAATAATGATCATTGGATCTCTTCGCTCATTGAGCGCTTTGGATTCTTCCACCGAGCGGGTATACGTCAACTGCGCAAAATCCAGCGCTGGGTGCTTTTCGCGCGCGACGAACTCCTTGGTTTCCTTATCGAAGATTTCAGGATGCCTACGGAAAATATCGGAAGCGTCAACCGCTAACGGGCTGTCAACGTACACCGGTACTTTGGGCACATCCCCCGCTTCCATCATCTGATTCAAACCGTAGACTAATTCCTGCGTCCGGCCCACAGCAAAAGCGGGAATGATGACCTTTCCACCACGACGGATCGTACGGTTGACAACATCCCGAAACTCCAGGAAAGCAGCCTCGGGGTCGCGATGAGGTTTATCCCCGTAGGTCGATTCCATAATCATGTAATCGACCGCTTTCGGGAGAACTGGGTCGCGCAATAGCGGCAGCTTTCGCCGGCCAATATCGCCGGAAAACCACAGGCGCATTTTACGACCCTTCTCTTCGATTTCAAGAGATACAGCTGCCGAACCCAGAATGTGGCCCGCTTCCACAAAACGGGCGGTTACACCGGGAGCCACTTCGAAAAGCTGGTCGTAATCCATCGGACGGAAGTGGCTTGCCACCTGCTCAGCATCCTCGATCGTATACAACGGCTCGATGGGAGGTTCCCCGCGCCTGGCTCGTTTCTTATTGATGAACAGCGCATCCGCTTCCTGGATGTGACCTGAATCACGCAACATCACATCCGCCAGGTCGGCGGTTGCTTTCGTGGCGTAAATCGGTCCACGAAAATCATGTTTGACCAAGTGTGGCAGGTTGCCGCTATGATCGATATGCGCATGTGAAAGTATGACCGCATCGATTTTTGCTGGATTGAATGGATGATTTTGATTCCGTTCGTAAGTCTCGCTGCGCCGTCCCTGGAACAGGCCGCATTCCAGCAAGACGCGCGAGCTGTTAACTTCCAACAAGTGTTGTGAACCGGTCACCGTCTGTGCGGCACCATGAAATCGTATTTTCATTGTTTCCCTTTCACTGTCTTCAATATCTGCGGACCAAACCGCGCCATTCGCCAGGAAGAACCCGCCAGCAAGTCCGACAATTCGGGTAAGCTACGAGGCGCATTGTCTGCGATCATTTCCATCAACTGCCTCGGCAGAATGACATCCGACTCGACTTTCATCTTGCGGGCCGCATTTTTGCGCCAGGTTTTCAGCGCCTCCAGGCGGGACAAATACGCTTCATCCGGACGTTCGATTTGCTGAGGCTTGACGAGGGGTGCTTTCTGTCCTCGTTCGACTGCTCGCAAGATTGCCCGGCCCCAACGCATGACCTGTCTATTGCTCAGTCCCAATCCGAAGAGCTCGTCCAAATATTCGGGAGGCAAACGAGCAATGTCAGACAGCTGCTGGTCGCTCATCACCTTGAACGGCGGCCGGTCCAGTTCCTGCGCGATCCGTTCACGACACTCATATAATTCTTTCAGAATCGTCAACTCACGAAGCGTAAAATTATGATTGTTGGCCATGCGTTCCCATAACACCGGTCTGGTGGAGGGGATTTCCACAGCGCAGACTCGTTCGAAATCTTCATACGCCATCTGCAACAGACCTTTTTCTTCTAACTCAGCCTGGAGGATGTTCTTCAACGGAAGCAGATAATGGGTATCGAGACGCGCATAGTTGATTTGTTCGGCAATGAGGGGACGTTTCCCCCAGTCGGCTTTCTGGTATTTTTTGTTCACCTGCACGTTGAATTTCTCAGCCAGCAAACCGTCCAACCCGTCCTTGGCATATCCTAATACACGCACAGCCCAACGGGTATCAAATATGTTGCTGACAGAAAAGTCAAAGTCGCGTTTAAGGCAGATCAAATCGTACTCAGCAGCATGGAATATTTTTTCGACTTTGGGATTGGCAAAGATTTCACCCAGCTGAGAGATGTCGTCCAACGCCAACGGGTCAACCAGGTAATCCGTCTCGGACGTGGAAAACTGGATCAGGCAAACCTGCTCGTGATAGGCATGCAGGCTGTTGGATTCCGTATCAACCGCAAGGCTTGCCTGCTTCGAAAGGTCTTTTACAAGCGTACGTAGCTCTGGTTGTGTTGCCACCCATATTGGCGGCGGTAGTAGCTGCGACATATCAAGCGTGTCACTCTTTCTTTTTTGGGTCTTACACCATAACGGGACAGGGCCTCTTTATTTCAAGCAGGCAAAAGGTAGGGCGCGTTCATTTCTTCCAACCTTGCCTTCAATTCCTTGAGCAATGCCTGGCCAATTTCGTTATCGACCTGATAAAGATTCTTCAATTCTTCGGGATCATCCTTGATGTTATATAATTCTATCCGTTCGCCACCCGCTCCCAGCTGCTCATATCCGAAGAAATACATCAGTTTGTAGTCCCCTTTTCTGATCGACAGCGTTGCGATCGTCAACGGGGCAAACTGTTCGCTTTTTTCCGCCTGGACTACAAATATACTCCGTTCAGGGTCCGGTTGTGACGGGGCAAAGGGCGGGAGGATGGCTCCCTCGGTCCAATCCGCTTCTTTCTGTCCGGTGATGTGCAACAGAGTAGGCAGGAGATCGACCGCGCTCGTATTGACATGGATGTCGGTTCTGGAATCTCGACCCGGCTCGAAGATCAGCAGGGGAACACGCACGACCGGTTCGTAAAGCACAGGCGTACGATGACCTTCGATTCCGCGCTCGAACAACTCGCCATGATCAGAGGTCAGGATGATCCAGGTGTTTTCCAACAGGCCGTTTTCCATCAAATGGTCGTAGAATCTGCCGAATTCCCTGTCGATATAGAGAATGTATTCATCGTATTCCGTTCGATTTTTTACCTTCGGGCTTTCATCACCAAATAGATCAAACGGTTTGACAGGTGGTTCATAGCCATCCCCGAAAAAATGCCTGTTGAAATCTCGATGGGTATTATAAGGCGCATGAGGCGGCCAGAAGTGAAAATAGCCAATAAAAGGTTGTGGCGTGGCAAGGAGCTGGCTTCCTATTCCATCGATCGCCTGCTCGAGCACAAAGTCATCGTAATCATCTCTGGGAATCCCGCGCGGGAATAGTGCTTTTAGCTCCGCAAATCTGGACTCGTAGTACCGCTTTCGATACCCTTCGTAAAGCGGTGACAAGAACAAGGAATAAGCATATCCTTCCTCTTCATTTTCCATCGTTCGGATCCAACTCACCAGAGCAATATCTTCATCATTGCTGAACACGCTTTGGAGGAGCTTGTCACTGGAGAGAAAGAAGCTGTGATTCGAAGCAGCGTCGTCCCCGGTCAGGAAATATTTACTTTTCGGGATATAGGTCTCCAGATCGTCTCTGAATTCCCTTAAAAGTAAGTTTGCCCATAAATTATGAGAGTAGGTAATACGGTAATAATTCTCGAAAGCAGAGAAGATATTCTTCTTGGCATAAGCTTCGTCCACTTTGCCGCCAGGTTGAAATGCCCGGTGTTTCCAGGGGAGTGTACCGGTCAACAATGATGCAGTGCCAGGCGTCGTATAGTTCCCGCCTGCGTAGTGGTTGTGATAGACCACCGCCCGATCGGCCAGGCGGGCAATGTTAGGCGTTGTCTCACGTCGATATCCATGCAATGAGACATGATAAGCAGACCATGCATCAAAGACGATTACAATGACATTTTGGGGATTGTTTCGAGTAGCGCCTAAGCCATCCAACGAATCCAGTAATCGAGGAGTTGTTATACTGATAGGGAGAAGACCGGCCAATTTAAGAAAATCGCGCCGAGTAATTTGATTTTTCATAAAGCCCATATTTTATTATAGTTGATCCGGTTGGCGAGGTTTCTCCATGACAATGGCATCCTCGCCGTCATTATAGTATCCTTTCCAGATATCCATCGTACGGTACCCTTCTTTTTCATAGAGTTTTATCGCCGCTTGATTGGATACCCTGACGGACAATTTCAATCGTGGCGTTTCTAAGCGCTCCTCACATGCATGCAACAAAGAACGAGCAATCCCCTGCCGACGGTATCCAGGCAGTACTCCAATGGTAGCAATCCAAGCATATCCTTGCGAGGGACGCGGGTCACCGGCAACAAAACCGACCATTAGACCATCTTTTACCGCTTTCAACCGGACCACATCTGGGAAAGTCAGCACAGCGATCAAATCGAACAATGGCCAGGAATCTTTTTCGAAGCAAGCATGCTCCAACCGGTGCAATGCGCTTAAATCAAGTATGGTAGCAGAGAGGATTTCCATTTGTATAAGTAAAGGTCTCCCGCTTCTAGCGAGAGACCTTATTGTATTACGGTTTCCGTTCTATGTCTTGCTTACTTTTTGTCACCCTTGACGAAATTCTCGATCATACTGGTGAATTCCATTGGGAAGATGTATTTGGTCGAATCACCCTGTCCGAGAGCCTTGAGGGTATCGAAGTATTGCAGGGTCATGGTCTTTTGGTCGATGGCCTTGGCAGCCTCAAAAATGTGTTCAAGCGCCTTGGCATAACCTTGCGCCTTCAACTCCTGTGCCTGGCGTTGACCTTCGGCTTCCAGAATAGCAGACTGCTTCGAACCTTCGGCCCGCAAGATGGCAGCCTGCTTTTCGCCCTCCGCCACGTTGACGGCTGCTTCCCGCGTACCGGTCGACTCGGTCACGACCGCCCGGCGGATACGTTCGGCGGACATCTGGCGGTTCATCGATTCCTGGATTTCACGCGGCGGGATGATCTCGCGAATTTCCACATTCGTTACCTTGACGCCCCAGCGTTCCGTCACTTCGTCAAGGCGGGTGCGCAGCATCGAGTTGATGTGCTCACGCTCGGACAGCGCATCGTCCAACGGGATGCCGCCGATGACAGCGCGCAGTGTAGTGGTGGCCATACCCTGAGCAGCCGCTTCGAAGTTGCCAACCTGCAGCACGGATTCGGTTGGATCGAGCACCTTATAATACCAGATGAAGTCCACCGAAATGCTGGCATTATCCTTGGTGATAGCGGTCTGGTGCGGGATTTCACGTACTTGCTCGCGCAAGTCCACCTTGACGGCGCGGTCTACGACCGGGATCAGGATGATTAGGCCTGGACCCTTCTGTCCGATACAACGACCCAGGCGGAAAACCACCAGGCGCTGGTATTCCGGCACGATCCGAATGGCATTGGCAAGGAAGACAAAGCCTATCAGTAACACGGCACCGACGAGGCAGAGCCCAACGCTGGAAAAGATATCCATATTTTCTCTCCTTATTGAATGAATGGTTGATACAACTACTTCGTGGCAGCAGATTTCTCTACGACCAATACGAATCCTTCCCTGTCAACTACTTTGACAGGACTACCAACAGGAATGCTTTTTTCACTGCGCGCGCTCCACAGCTCCCCAGCTACCTGCACCGTACCTTCCGAGTGAACGCGGGTCTTGGCTTCGCCGATTTGTCCGACAAGGGTGGACAGGTCATGGGAGGGACGGGCATAGGAAGCCTGTATGGTCTTTCGGATCACGATCCATAAAAAAACCGCGTACAGGATGGATGAAACAGCGGCAAACATCGGATTGACAGCAGGTTGCCAGCCCTCGGTGGCGAAGAGAAATACAGAGCCCACCACCAACCCCAAAATCGAGAGGGCCAGAAACCACTCTCTTTTGGGCTTTCGAATGGCATACACAAAGGGAATGACGCTTAGAACCAAAACGATCAACGCCCACAAGTTGAACGACAGGTTGTAGACCGCATAACCGGCCAGGGCCAGGCAGAAGAACGCGCCCACTTCGAACATCCCCGTTCCGGGCGAGACAATCGCCATCAAGCCCAATAAAACCCCTGCCAGCAAAAACAGATATGCAAGGTTGGGATCAAGCAGGAAGTCCATAGTTCCTCCAATTCATTATACAACAAGAACAGTCTTTCTTAACTTATCTACGTTGCCAATCGGTTTAGGTTGTGTGGGCCCTCTGGGAATTTCCGTGGTAGATACCCGGATTTAGGGGTGCTCCGGTCCCTTCACGGCAAATCCTAAAGAATCGTTGTGTAAAATACCAGCTCCCGGAGGGTTGTATAATACGTGGGTTGTGAAAAATCATCCAAGAAAGAACTTGCCCGAAAAAGGATACCCTGGGCGGTGACCTTACTGCCAGAGGAATATGCTCCAAATGAAACTGGCAGCATGAGTTTTTCGATACAGATAAGGAGTATGAGTGAACTTTCAAAAGATCTGCGTGTTGGGCCTAGGCTATATCGGTTTGCCAACAGCCAGCACCTTTGCCACACACGGCATCCAGGTCATCGGTGTGGATGTCAACCAGCAGGTACTGGAAACGCTGCAAAACGGCGGAATCCACATCCACGAGCCGGGATTGCGCACTCTCGTCGAAGCGGCGATCAAATCCGGGAAATTGATCGTCTCCGCGCAACCCGAAGAAGCAGATGCCTTCTTGATCGCTGTCCCCACGCCCTTCTATCCAGATAAGACCGGTGTATACAACGATGAGACCTACAAACTGGCTGACATGCGCGCTGTGACCTCCGCCGCGGAGGCCATTGTTCCGTATTTGCGTAAGGGCAACCTGGTAGTGCTCGAATCGACCTCTCCGCCACGTACCACGGTCGACCTGGTCAAACCGATTCTCGAGCGTTCGGGACTCAAGGCTGGTTCCGATTTCCATCTGGCTTACTCCCCCGAACGGGTACTGCCGGGCCAGATCCTGCGCGAGTTGATCGAGAACGCGCGCGTCATCGGCGGCGTGACCCCGGACTCCGCACAGGCAGGTGCTGAGTTGTATGCGATCTTTGTCAAGGGCAAGATCATCCAGACCGACGCCACCACCGCCGAGATGGTCAAGTTGATGGAAAATACCACGCGCGATGTCAACATTGCCATTGCCAATGAATTCGCGCGTCTCGCCGAGCGCTTCGGCGTGGACGTGTGGGAAGCCATCAGCCTGGCCAACCTGCACCCGCGCATCAACATCCTCTCGCCAGGACCGGGTGTGGGCGGGCATTGCATCAGCGTGGATCCCTGGTTCTTCGTCGAGACTGCGCCAGACCTGACGCCGCTGATCTATACGGCGCGCAAGGTCAACGACGAACAGCCGCATTATGTGATGGCGCTCGTCCAAAAAGCGCTGGGTTCACTCAAGGGGAAAAAGATCGCAGCGCTCGGCCTGGCCTACAAACCGGATGTGGACGACTTGCGCGAAAGCCCCGCTGCCGAGGTAGTGCACCTGCTCATCGACGCGGGAGCAGACGTCCGCGCGTTCGAGCCATTCAAAACCGACGGATTGCCGGGTATTCCCATGGCCCTGTCGCTGGAAGAAGCCGTCAAAGGTGCAGATGCCATTCTTTTGCTCGTCCGCCATGCACAATTCCGTGACATAGACCCGTCCGTGATCGCTGCGTGGACGCCCGCCCGTGTGGTAGTGGATACGGTCAACGGATGGGATACGGCGTTATGGAAGAAAGCAGGCTTTCGTGTATTTAGATTGGGCGTAGGGAAGTAAAACGTTATGCGTTTTGTGTTTTTCGTTTTACGATCATGAGAGTTCTCTCCGTCTTCGGCACCCGCCCCGAGGCTGTCAAAATGGCTCCGGTGGTGCGACAACTGGCGCAGACCCCGGGCTTGGATTCGCGCGTGTGCGTCACCGCACAACACCGCCAGATGCTCGATCAGGTACTGAATCTGTTTGGCGTCCAACCGGATTACGACCTGGACCTGATGCGCGATGACCAGTCGCTCTCGGAATTGAGCGCGGCCATCTTTACCCATCTCGATCCCGTCTTCGCTGACTTCGAACCTGATTGGGTGTTGGTGCAGGGGGATACGACCACAGTCGCGATTGCTTCCCTGCTAGCCTACTATCGTCGCATCAAAGTAGGACATGTGGAGGCCGGCCTGCGCACCTACGACAAATGGCAGCCCTTCCCCGAAGAAATCAACCGCCGCGTGGCAGGCGTGGTGGCGGACCTGCATTTTGCGCCTACGGAACAGGCGCGGAAGAACCTGTTGCGCGAAGGGATTCCTGAGGGAGCCATCGCTGTAACTGGGAACCCAGTCATCGATGCGCTGCAATTTGTAGCCGGACAACCGGAACCGGGGGAAGTAGCAGCCTTGTTTGACAAATTGGAAATTGGGAGTCGGGCCCTGGTCCTTGTTACAGCGCATCGGCGGGAGAACTTTGGCCAGCCACTGGAAAACATCTGCCTGGCGCTGAAGGAACTGGCTGGGCGCGGCGATGTAGAAATCGTCTACCCGGTGCATCTCAACCCGAATGTGCAGGAACCTGTCAAGCGAGTCCTCGGGAACCTGCCACACGTAACGCTCCTGCCGCCGCTGGATTACCTGCCGCTGGTCCATTTGCAGAAACGGGCAAAGGTCATCCTGACCGATTCAGGCGGCATTCAGGAGGAAGCACCCGCCTTCGGTGTTCCGGTGCTGGTGCTGCGGGAAGTGACTGAACGCCCGGAGGGAGTCGCAGCGGGCACGCTTAAACTGGTTGGCACAGGAACAGACAATATCGTCCACGAAACGCAGCGCCTGCTCGACGATCCTGCTGCGCACGCGGAAATGTCCAAAGCAGTCAATCCTTTTGGCGATGGACACGCTGCTGAGCGAATCGTCCAGGCGATTCTGGCCTTCCCAGGTCGTTAGTCAATTGTAATGTCTTGGAATTCGAGTTTGAGTATAATGTTAGTATGGTAAAAGCAGGCCGCTGGATCGTCATTTTTGCGGCAATTTGTCTCTTTTTTTCTTCCTGGAGATCGGTTCAGGCACAGAACTCCGATAGCGAGTATTTTGCTCAAACCGGCCACTACGTAAGGGGAGAGTTTTTACGCCTTTATCGCAGTGTCCCAAATCCTACGCTCATCTTCGGGTATCCGCTTACGGAGCAATTTACCAGCAAAGACGGTAAGACCGTCCAGTATTTCCAGCGCGCCCGTTTCGAGGCCTCGACGGATCCGCTGCAAAGTGTGAAACTCACGCCGCTTGGACGCGAGATGTATGCCCCTGGCCGCCAATTGGTGATCAATAATCCGTTTGCCTGCCAGACCTTTCCCGAAACAGGGTATGCCGTCTGCTTCGCGTTCCTGGAGTATTTCGAACAACAAGGCGGTGTTGCCCGGTTCGGTTATCCGATTTCACCTTTCGAATTCCGTAATAACCAGATCGTGCAATATTTCGAGAATGCACGTTTCGAATGGCGCCCGGGGCTGCCGGAAGACCAGCGCATCGGGTTGACCGATCTGGGTCGCATGTACTTCGACCAGGTCGGAGAAGATCCGGCCTTTCTGAAACCATCAGACCAGAACCCCAGACCCGACCTGGTACTCAAGTTACAGGTGCGCGCCTTTCCGGCCAAAGCGGTCACCACGTCGAGCGACCAGCAAACAATCTATATCCTGGTACAGGATCAAAATTTGCAACCCGTTGCGGGGGCCAGTGGACGTGCCACCATTCGTCTGGCCAGCGGCGAATCGATGCCCGAGTCATTCGAAATCGATAACAGGGGCGTGGGCACATTGACCTTTGGGTTCAAGGATCAACCAAATGGTCAGCTTATCTATGTGGACATTAGCGTTACATACAATGAGCTGGGGGGGAAGACGACGACTTCCTTCAGAATCTGGTATTAGACCAGTTATAAAAGCTCTTTCAAATCGAATACAGGCCCATCTTTGCAGGCCATCCTCCACCCGCGGCGGACCGGGACGGCACACAGGCCGCATTCGGCCATCCCCCCGCAGGGCATGGGCGTGACAATGAGCGCCTGCGCCTCAAACGGGACCTTGACCTGCTTGCTGAGCCCCAGCTTTTCCCGCAACCCCGGCAAGGACTCGCGCGGCAAATCCAGAGCCAGATAATCTGCCCAATTCGCCACTTCCGCCAGGGCAGAGACGGGTTGCAGCTCGATTTCAGGGGGGAGATCGGGCAAGTCCAGATCAGCGATCAGCGCAACTGAAGCCCCCTGTCCCATGGCACCTGCCAGCAAGGGTTTCAATCGGGCGGCTGTTTCGCCCAGTGCAACCAATGCTACGCGTTGGGCGGATACGGGCAGGCTGAATCCGCGTCCCAGCGGGCCACGCAGGGTCAAGAACGTGGCAGGCAGCCACGTCCGCGGAACAGGAGGCGTAATCAGGAATCCTCCAGAAACTGGACCGGCGCTGAAAATGGGGGCAGGCAAAGGGGAGTCAGAAGCGGGGTCATGTGCAAGCAGGTATTGGCCGGGTTGCGGAATCAAATTCTGCGGGCAAAGTAACCGTCCACCCGTCTGTCCGTTTTCTAGATACAGTTCAACCAGTTCACCCACGCCTTGCATCATAATCAGATGTTAACATGCTTCCAACAGGCAGACAAGTTCCTTACGGGTATAATTCACTCACATCAACTTTCGGTAGATCACGGAATGGCTGGCAGAAGTAAATTCGAGTATCTTTCCCGTTTTCGTGAAGTACTGATTATTTATCTGGAGGTAGTATGAACATCGCGAGTGTCATCAAAGCCATCGGCTCGTTCTCCTGGCTGATCTTGTTCGCCTTGATTGTCGTCATCAGCGTGAGGGCTGCCCGGAAGCAGAGCGTCAAAGGGTTGACAACTTTAACCATTGTCGTACTGATTGCGTCTATCCTCATGACCATCGTCGGTGCGGGATTGGTCTTTATCGAACCCTACGAGGTTGGCGTGGTCGTCACCGTTCTCGGCGAAGGCGGTATGCGGCCCGAACCGCTCAACGCCGGATTGCACTGGATCGTGCCGTTCATCGAACGGGTCGAACTCTACCCGGTCTCCCGCCAGACATATACGATGGCTCGCACGCCCAGTGAAGGCGAGATCCTGGGCGATGTCACGGTAGAAGCGCGCACTTCGGATGGTCAACGTATTTTTGTGGATTCTTCTGTGATCTACCAGATCGATCCCTCACGCGTGACCGAAATCCACCGCACCTGGCAACACCGTTACGAATCCGACCTGATCCATCCGCAGACACGCGGCACTATCCGGGATGCTGTATCCCAATACCGCGTGGATGAAGTGCTCAGCACCAGGCGTTTCGATATGGCGGCGCAGATCACTGATACGTTGAAGGCGGTCCTGGCCGAAAATGGGCTGACCCTGATCGATTTCGTGCTGCGCGATATCACCTTCACAGAAGAATATGCCCAATCCATCGAACAGAAACAGATCGCAGAGCAACAGGCTTTGCAGGCAAAATTCGTGGTTGAATCCAAAAAACAGGAAGCCGAGCAAGCCCGCCAGGTAGCGCAGGGCCAGGCAGATGCCATCGTTATTGCAGCCAAGGGGGATGCCGAAGCGCGCCTCATCAACGCGGAGGCCGAGGCTAGAGCCAACGAATTGATCGCTGCATCGTTGCGCGACAATCCCGAACTGCTGACTTACCAGTACATCACACGGCTTTCTCCGAGTATCAATACCATCCTAGTGCCCAGCGACAACCCGTATATCCTGCCCATTCCCGGAGTCAGCACTCCGGTTCCAGGCGCTGTAACGCCTTAGAATGATAATATTGTCATTTCAATAAAATGGGGTGTGGGGTGTTCTGGGCGGGTTACGCCTGCCCAGAAC
>DAOTXM010000100.1:0-9113 GCA_034435215.1 Anaerolineales bacterium | reverse complement strand
GATTGTAGCGTTGATAGTTGAGTTCTTTCAAGATTTCTGGGCTGAATTCAAGTTGGATGGTCATGCTCAGATATTACCAAAGCTTTCGTTCCCTGTTCTTAAAACCGCATTTTGTGCCCGCTTTCAGTATATCTACTCAGGCCTATGCAAAAAAAGTAGGGCAAAAATCATCCCAATACTAAATTATCGATCAGCCGCGTCTTGCCCACAAAGACCGCCATCGAAAGCAGGGCTTTGCCGCTGACTGTATCCAACTCCTCCAGCGTGTCATAGTCTGCACAGGAGACGTATTGCACCCGCGCCAGCGGCTCGGTGGCCAGCGTCTCGCGCATGAGGGCACACAATCTTTCTGCATTGCGCTCCCCCGCTTCATAAGCCTCCCTTGCAACGCTCAACGCCCGGTAAAGCACCGTCGCAGCCTGGCGTTCCTGCGGATTCAAATAGGCATTACGGCTGGACATGGCCAGGCCATCTGGTTCGCGCACGGTGGGGCAAACGATGATCTCAACCGGGAAATTCAAATCGCGTGTCATGCGGCGAATGACAGCCGCCTGCTGGGCATCCTTCTGGCCAAAATAAGCCCTGGTGGGCAGGACCCCATTGAACAGCTTGGCGACCACGGTCGTCACCCCCCGGAAGTGACCGGGACGCATCGACCCTTCGAGCGGCTCCGCCAGCGCTTCCACCTGGACCCAGGTCTGGTAGCCGCTTGGATACATGATCTCCGGCGTGGGTGCCCATACCAGGTCCACGCCCAGAGGCTCCAGCAAACGCAGGTCGCGTTCCATATCGCGCGGGTAGGCGGCCAGGTCTTCGCTCGGACCGAACTGGGTCGGGTTGACAAAGATGCTGACAACCACGCTGGCACATTCTTCTTTGGCACGTCGGACAAGGGAGAGATGTCCCTCGTGCAGATACCCCATCGTAGGGACGAGGCCAACCGGCTCGTCCAGGATGGAGCGGGCAGAACGCAATTCTTCCAGGGTCGAAACGATCATCATTGTGGAGTTCATTGGTCTAAATTCCTTATTGACAGGTCGAAAGTCTGTGCTAAACTAAGTATATCGTCAGCCTCTGCCAGAGGAAAGGAGACAAAAAATGGCTTATTCGCACGTAAATTCCAAGGGACAGACCTATTACCTGCACGCCAACAAGGTCAAGCGCTCCAGCGGAAAGGAGACCACGTTGTACTACTTTTCGCGCGAACTGAAAACGGACAAGGCGCTGAATGCCGTTCCAGCAGGCTACAGAGTAGTCGAGATGAAGACCGGATTGCCAGCGCTTAAAAAGGCGTAATCCTTTACAGGTATAAGTGCTAAAAAGTCCAGCCCACAGGCTGGGCTTTTTGTTTTAAGGGCAGCGTGGTTGTGGGTGCGGCCCGTCCGGCAGGCCAAAGGCCTCCAGAACGGGGCGGCCGTCCCATTCCGGCTGAAGCGGCAGGCCCAGCGCCCAGGCTACTGTTGCAGCAGTATCCGTCGTGTTGACCTCCGTAAAAAGCACCAGATGCCGCACACCCGGCCCGGCTATGATCCAGGGAATGGTCATGTCTTCCGGGCGGCTGGAACCATGCGTGGTATCATGGCCGCCATGGTCGGCAGTGACGATGATGAGCGTATCCTCGCGCATCCCGGCCTCTTCGAGGGCATTTAGAATGGTTTGCAAGGCTTCATCGGCACGGAAGAGCACGCTGTACTGTTCGGGCGAAAGCCAACCATATTCATGCCCCATCCAATCTGGCGTGGGAAAGTGGACGAACAGCAGGCCAAAACCTTGAGGGATGAGTTCAGCCACGCGCGCAGCAATGATTACATCGCGGTCGTTGATGAACTCGAAAACGTCGGTGCTCTCCGGCTCTGTGATTTGCCGCAATTTTTCCTTGCCCACCACCATACCCGTGCGCAGACCAGCGGAATGCGCCAGATCGAAGATATCGGTTCCGTTGGCATAACCCTTCTTGGGTAGGTAATCGTTCCAGTCCACGCCGTGTTTCTCGGGGCACAAGCCGGTCAACATGGACACATGCGCAGGCAATGTGGAACTGGGGAAGATGGTTTGCGCGACGAGCGAATAAGCGCCTACCTGCATCAAGGATTGCAAATTACGCATGGGTGTCAGTTCGATGGCGTCGGGGCGGAATCCGTCGATGCTGAGGATGAGGACCCGCGCCGGGCGTGAGAGGGGCGTGGCAGTTGGTTCCTGGGCAACAACGGGAGTAACAGTTGCCGTCGATGGCTGGAAGGGCGTCGAGGTGGCGGTGTAAATGGGAGTGACCGTAGGCGCAGCTACCGGCATCGAAACGGCCGGCAGGCAGGCGGTCAGGATGAGAAGCGCAAGGAGAAAGGCCAGGGTTCGTTTCATAATAAACCGGACAATTGGCTTTATTGTAATCGCTCTTTAGCGGTTATCTGGAAAGCCCGGTGTGGGTCTAATTTCGTGCAACTTGACCAGACGATGATTTTGCTTGATAATTCGGAAATGCCCAGCATGAAACATAGATAAGTGGCATGCATCGCCTTTGCACGATCCACTAGGCGTGTATTACCTTATTGCACTAGAATGGTAATACTCACGGACGAACTTCGATCAAAACTGGAGAAACTCATGAAATTTCTTAGACGGATATTGTATCCGCTGGCTCTTGTAATTGTACTGGCTGCCTGTGGTGGTGGTTCAAGGGCAGAGCCCACCGTGGATATCGCCTCTGCCTTGACTGCCGGCGTGGGGACCATGGTGGCCTCGTTTTTCGAAACCCAGACGGCGCTCTATACGCCGCCAGTCGATACGAACACACCGGAACCTTTGCCTTCAGAAACACCGACGCTCGCCTCTACTCCTGTTCCTGTTTCTTCCCCAACGATCCAGATCATTTACTACACTCCTACGTTGGGTACCGGCACACCCAGCCTGACCCCCAGTGTTACTGGCACGGTCTTTACTGCAACCGTAGACCCCGGATCCCTGGCTTCAGGATGTAATAACATGGCGCTCGTCTTCCAAACGATAGATCCGAATCGCACCACCTTTAAAGCCGGGGAATGGTTCAAAATAACATGGAAAGTGGCAAACACCGGTACCTGTAACTGGATACATTCATACCGGCTCATCTTCTCCAGCGGAAATCAGATGGGGGGGCCGAGCCAACAGCGACTTGCCAAGACAATATCGCCAGGCAATTGGACAGAATGGTCGCTTGATCTCCAGGCTCCGAATGCAGCTGGCAATTATACCGGGTACTGGCGTATGACAGACCCGGATGGGAAAGCGTTTGGCGCCACTCTGGGTGTTTCGATCAAAGTCGGGACACCGCCAACAGAGACCCCAGTTCCTCCAACATCTACGTCGCCACCTCCCACAGCCACGCCGGAGACGCCTACCGCTACATCCGAAGGCGGTTCTTAACCCTCATTCTCATGGCTCTGCCAGTTTTTAGTGGAAACTCCCACCTCATTACAAACAGAATTTACGTTCCTATAACCAGCCTGGCGCATAACAAATCTGTGGATTGACTTTTTTCTTAATCTCTTTAAACTATGAGTATCCTATCTTTATTCCATATTCAAGGAGAATACGCAGTATGCCAGCACTAAATCGAGTTCAACTGATCGGCCGTCTGGGAAAGGCTCCGGAGAGCCGTTACACACCGACCGGCAAACAGGTCACCACCTTCAGCCTGGCGGTCAGCAACCGCTGGAAATCCAAAGGTGAGACCAAGGAGTACACTGAATGGATCAATGTGGAAGCCTGGGGTCGCCTGGGGGAGATCTGCCAGGAATATCTCAAGAAGGGCAGCCTGGTGTACGTCGAGGGACGACTGCGGACCGACCGCTACGAGGATAAAGGTGAAACGAAATATTACACGAAAGTCGTTGCCCTGATGATGCAGATGTTGGACAAGAAACCCGCCGACGAACCGATGATGTCGGTGGAGGAAACACCAGCGGATTACGAAGCAGAATAAGTCGCAAACCACAAAGATCCGAAAACACGGAGGCACAAAAATTTGGCTCCGTGTTTTTTGTTGGGAAGAATTGTATTACAGCGCAAAGTTCCAAGTAAATCCCGAAAGAACAGGTGTGCACGGGGGCATGCGCCCGTGCACACCTGTTCTTCCGATTATCCCTGGCAGTAAATGCGTATCAGCAAAGCAACCTTGCGTTGTAATAATAGGGATGGTCCATAATTTGGGCAATACTTTGAAGTGTGTAAAGCACCCTCGAAACCTCGAACAAAGCTTATTCTACTTGCTTCGTGTATAATCAAACTTAGTTGAAACAAAAAATCCAAGAACGAGATGAAATGTAGCGATGAAAGATCCAAACGAATATAACGTACGGGCAGTCGAACGAGCTCTCCAAATCCTTGGTTGCTTCGATGACGAACATCCAGAACGGGGGATATCCGAAATTGCGCTCGCTGTAGGTTTGCACAAAGCGACCACCTACAGGATCGTGACAACACTGGTCAATTATGGCTACCTGGAATGGGTTCCGGATGTTCAGAAGTATCGATTGGGTTTAGCGTTATCGAACTTAGGTTACAAAGTCATCCGGCGTATGGATTTACGGCGCGAGGCACTCCCGTACATGAAGGAATTGGTTCATCAGTGGGATGAAACCTGCGACCTGAGCATTTTTGACCAGGGAAGAGTGTTTTATCTTGAAGTTCTTCGAAGCAACCATGCGCTCATGATCGCTGCGGCGGTCGGCCAACAGTTACCCGCTCACTGCACAGCCAGCGGAAAATTGTTTTTAGCCTATCTTCCCCCGGAAGAACTGGATGCTGTTCTAAGCCAACCATTGACTGCTTACACACATAACACGATCACCTCCCCGGAGGAACTCCGCAAACAATTGGATGTTTTTCGACGCCAAGAATATGCTGTTGATTATGAAGAATATGAATTAGGGATTTGTGCGGTAGCTGCTCCTATATTCAACCGCAGAGGGGAGGTGATCGCAGCCATCGGCGGTCCCAGCCCAACCAGCCGGATGACGCCAGAACGGATTACTGAAATCGCAGCAGCCTTCAAAGAAGCTGCCCAAGCGATCTCCCATCGAATGGGATATGGCCAATAAATCAAGACTCACGCAAGGCGAACAGGATGGACAGGATATTCAAGATTAAACCTGTAAAAAAGTGTCAAACCCTTCTGTTTATCTTGTTATGAATTTTAAAATGGTCGTCTAATCCGGCACCCCTGATGATGTAAAAAATCATCAGGGGTGCTTGCAAAGGGGAACAGAAAAACAGGTCTGATCTGATCGATACTCCCTCAGAAACCCAGCTGGACACTTGAAAGTTTCAGTTCGTCCCGTAATGCTTGCAAGGCTCTTTGTACGCCGGGAGGGATTTCTACACCTTCAGCCTGGATCCGCTGTGTGTTGTAATATTCTTTTTCACCCGCGGTATAGATACGGGGTTGCCCCGGTGCTACCGTTGAATTCCTGAGATCGCGCATGATATTCCCTGTGATCTTCTTGAAGGTATCCAGCGGGATAAAGTGTTCGATATCGATTGCCAGGAAAAAGTGGCCAATGCGCAGGAATTGTGGCTTCCCATCGGCATCTGTATCGGTCAGGCCCCATAGATAGGTGCCATCCTGGAAGGCAGCCGAGAAAATCTCGACCATGGTCGCCAATCCATACCCTTTGTGACCTCCAAACAATTCCCCAAGTCCGCCCACTGGGAGCAAAGCCACATTCCCCAGGTCCATTTCCTTGATCATGTTGCTGCTGTCTGTAGCTGAAATTCCGTCACGATTGATCACCCACCCCTCAGGGATCGGTTTGTTGGCCCGGGCTGCGATTTCGATCTTTCCACGCGGGACAACAGCGGTGGAAGCATCGAACATGTAGGGGAACGGTTCATCGGTCGGGGCGGCAACTGCAATGGGATTGGTACCCAGCATAGGTCTGACCCCGAACGTCGGCGCAATAGAAGGGTGTGCATTGGTGACACTAAATCCCACCATCCCTTCCTTGACTGCCATTAAAGGATAATATCCGGCCACCCCGTAGTGGCTGGAATTCCGGACGGCAACCACTCCGAGCCCGTATTTCCGGGCTTTTTGGATCGCCAGCTTCATAGCGTGGTATCCCACTACCATCCCCATGCCATTGCCACCGTCAATAACTGCTGTAGCCTGTGTGTCTTTGACCACGCTCCAACGCGTTGTAGGAAGTTGCAATCCTTTCTTGATACGTTCATGATACATTTTCAAATGAGCGATACCGTGCGAACGAACCCCCCACAGGTCGGAGGTAATGAGAACATCCGCAATAATCCTGGCATCTTCGGGCGAGGTGCCCATAGCAGTCAGGGCCTCCAGCATGAAATCGACAAGGACGTTGACAGGAACTTTGATATTTTGCTCAGACATAATTTGCTCCCAAAAAAGGTTTCAGGCCGGGAATATTTTTCCGGGATTAAAGATGTTTAACGGGTCAAGAGTCTGTTTGATGCGCCGTTGAACGTCAATCGACACCGATCCAAGCGCCCGTTCCATGTAGGGACGTTTGAGCATGCCAACGCCATGTTCACCGGAGAGCGTTCCTCCCACAGCGAGGGCTGCTTCGAAGATTTCAGCGACCATCTGCTCGGCTTTTTTCCACTGTTCCGGCTGCCGCTTGTCGAACAGGATGTTGGGATGCAGGTTTCCGTCCCCGGCGTGGCCGAAGATCACAACCGGCAGGCCATGCCTGGCGCTGATGGCCCGCAGGCGCTGGATCACTTCGGGGATGGCGCTGCGCGGCACGGTGATATCCTCGCCCAGTTTGTTGGGCGCTTTACGCGCCAGGGACGGCGACATCGAGCGCCGTGCCTTCCACAGGCCTGCGCGCTCGGCCTCGTCCCCAGCCAGTTTCACAGTTTGAGCGCCGGATTCGCGGCAAATGCGGACTGCGGCTTCGATTTCTCTCGAAACGGTTGGATCGTCCGCACCATCCGTCTCGATGATGAGCGAGGCCTCCACATCCGTATTCAGACCCAGGTGCAAAGCTTCTTCGATGCACACGAGCGCAGTCTGGTCCATCAGTTCCAGCGCCGCCGGAAGGATGCCAGCCAGGAGGATGGCATTTACCGTGCGCGAAGCGTCATCGAGGGAGGCAAATTCAGCCAGCGCCGTCCTGGCATGACGGGGTTTGGCAATCAAGCGCAATAAGGCCTCCGTGACCAGGCCGAGCGTTCCTTCGGAGCCGGTAAACAGGCCGTTCAGGTCGTATCCGGTGACGTCCTTGATGGGCTTGCCGCCCGTTTTCAGGATGCGGCCGTTGGCCAGGACAACGGTCAGGCCCAGAACGTAATCGCCCGTCACACCATATTTCAGGCAGCGCGGCCCGCCCGCGTTACAGGCGATGTTCCCACCGATGGTCGAATGTTTGATGCTGGAAGGGTCGGGGGGATAGAAAAGGCCGATTTTTTCGACCGCAGTCTGCAGGTCCGCGGTGATGACGCCCGCTTCGGTCCGGATAGTGGCGTTCTCGGTATCGATTTCCAAAATATGGTTCATGCGCGTCAGGCTGATGACCATCCCCCCTTGGAACGGGATGGACCCAGCTGCCATCCCTGAACCCATACCACGCGGCACGACCGGAACCCGCGTCGCGGCGGCCAGCTTGACAAGCTGGCTGACCTGCTCGGTCGTTGCAGGCAAAACCACCACTTCCGGGCTGCCTTCCGCAAAAGTGCCATCATAGCTATAGACCGCTAGATCTTCTGGTGTATACAGAACATATTTTTTCCCCACAACTTCGATCAATCGACCAATGAAATGACTATCCATCGGAGGCCTCGTATGCTTCATCCAGAAGCGTAATGGGGTGAACAACCCGTATATCCAACCCGCGACGCTGGATGCCGGTCTTCAATTGCATCTGGCAGCCAGGGCAGCCTGAAGCGATTACACCCGCTTTTGTATTTTCGAGATTTTCCATTTTTCGGTCCAGGACTTGCAGGGAGGTTTCATAGTGCGTGATAAGCTGACTGCCAGCCGAACCACAACACCAGTCCGACTCAGGCAGCTCGACGAATTCGAGCCCGTCGATCATTCCCAACAGTTGACGCGGTTGCTTCCAGACGTGCTGCGCCCGGCGCAGGTGGCAGGGATCATGGTAGGTGACCCGTTCCTGAATACGCCCTTTGGGTCTTTCGAGCGGGATTTCAGCCAGGAACTCGCTCACGTCTCGAACTTTTTGACTGAAATTTGCAGCCCGCTCGGCCCATGCGGGATCGTCCTTGAGATAAGCGCCATACTCCTTGAGCGTCGAACCACAGGTGGCGCAATCGGTGACGATCATCTCCACCTCGGATTTTTCGAACACAGAAATATTGTGTTTTGCCTGCGCTCGCACCAGGTCCAAACGCCCATAACCGTGGGCTGGCATCCCGCAGCATTCCACTTCCTTGGGTGTGATGACGGTACAGCCATTGCGGCTCAATACCCGCACGGTAGCGGCGCTCTCGTCCGCAAACAACAGGCTCTGGGCGCAGCCAAGGAAGAAGCCGACCCGGTACTTAGTTTCCCCGCGCGCTTCCATTATTTGTGGAAGCACCCGGCGCAAGGGGCGCTGCGGCAGGCGCGGCAGCATGGCTTCCATGTCGCGTATCTGTTTGGGCAGGACGCGCGTCAACCCCAGGGCATACACCAGGCGGCGGATTCCCAACGCCTCATACAATCGCAGCGGCAGCGTCGCAAGCTCCATTCGTTTGGGATGGGGAATTAAGCCTTCGAATAATGTCTTCTTCCATTTCGCAGGTTGTCTCTGTTCCTGCACGTAGCGCATCCCCAGGGTCAGCTCGGCAGGCCGGATGCCGACCGGGCAGGCATCGTTGCAGGCCATGCAGGCAAAACAACCATACATCTGCTCGATGAGGTTGGGGCTGAGTTCGAGTTGCCCCTCCAGGCCCTTGCGCGCCAACGCCACCCTGCCACGCGGCGAGGCGGTTTCGCTCAAATACTCCCGATAGGTCGGGCAAACCGACAGGCACAACCCGCAACGGATGCAGTTCAGATAATCGGATTCGGCCGGTTTTTCCAGATTTGCCAGGGTGTCCATCATTTCTACCAATCGTAACTTTTTAATAGTCCGGGGTATGGGGTGTTTTTGGGGGGGGGG
>DAOTXM010000099.1:0-8225 GCA_034435215.1 Anaerolineales bacterium | reverse complement strand
ATTGTGTTGCGTAAGCAGGTGGTCGAGTTGATCGCGATAGGGCGCATCGAACCAGCTCAGGTGGCGGACCTCGACAGCCAGCCGATACTTACCAGGCCAGATATCTAAAAAGGCCTGTAAGTCATCGAACTGGCGTGGCGAGTAACGCGGCGGCAGTTGCAGAAAGGCCGGTCCCAGGCGCGTACCGAGTTGTCCCATGATTTCTAGAAAGGAGAGTGTATCTTCTATGTGTTGCACCAACCTTCCTGCGTGGCTGATGGTACGCGGAATTTTGGGACAAAAATGGAAACCTTCGGGCATTTCGGCAACCCAACCTTCGATCGTTCTCTTCGATGGGATGGCGTAAAAGGTGGTGTTGCCCTCGACTGTGGTCAACCGCCGGGTATATTCACGTAAAAAGTCTTTGGGTTTGGTGCCTCGCGGGTAAAAATTCCCCACCCACCCCCTGAACGACCAGATGGGACAGCCCAGGTAGATGTTCATGAGCACATTATAAATTAGCATTCGTTGAAAGAACCATCAATTCAAAAGGCGCTTTAGGAATTTCCACGGGAAATACCCGGAATTTTGGATTACTCCAAAATCCGACCACCTGTCACGGCAAAACCTGTAGAACCATTCAAAACGCTATATTACACACGGGTTGATCGAGTATGAAATATCTTGGTCCCTATTTGGTGGGAGAGTTGAGAAGCAGGATGATTATAGGCCAAAAGGGTCGCACAGGGTATGCGACCCTTTTTCCTTTCCGCTATAGCCTAGCAGCCTGTCGGAGAGCAATTAAGAATTGTGCTTTTGCTCTGCTGGATTGCCAAATCCAGCGGTTTACAACGCAATTTTGCCCGATTCCGGCTTGGATTTGGCAATCCAGGCCAGCAGTTGAGGCATTTTTTCTCCTCTCCGACGAACTGCTAGGTTCACAGGAATTACTCGATCCATACTGCTCCTGGCACAATAATACCCACGGTCACAAATTGCGCTCTCCAACCTTTAAAAAAGCACAATTTGTGACTGGCCTGGGTATAAGAGCAGGAGCGGTAGTTTTGACATCAAGTGAAAGAAAATGACACAAATCATACTAGTCCGCCATGGGCAAACAGAATGGAACCGCATCGAGCGTTTTCGAGGGCGGGCGGATGTTCCGCTCAACGAGACTGGCCAGGCCCAGGCAGAAGCCACCGGTCGGCGGGTAGCGGCAAAATGGAGACCTGTCGCCGTTTATTCCAGTCCACTTTCACGAGCGGTCAAAACCGCCGAGGCCATCGCCAAACACTTCGATCTGGCAGTGCAGGCCTACCCGGGGCTGGCGGATATCGACTACGGTGCATGGCAGGGTCTTTCGCCCGAGGAGGCGCGCCAGCGCTGGCCTGAAATGGTGGATATCTGGTACAACCAGCCGCACCTGGCGCGCATCCCGGAAGGAGAAACCCTGGATGATCTACGCCAGCGGGCGATGGAAGCTGTAAGAGATTTGGCTGCCTACCATGCTGGGGAGACGATCGTCCTGGTCGGTCATACCGTCATCAATCGCATTATCCTGTTGGCGGTGCTGGGATTGGGGAATGAGCGCTTCTGGCGCATCCGGCAAGACACCTGCGCCATCAACGTTTTTGAGGCCGAAGGGGATGACTTTACCCTTGTTTCAATGAATGATACCTGTCACCTGGAAACTGGCCTCGGAGGCTGATTCTTTTCCTCCCATACCAAATCCCCGGTCTTCAGCACGTAAGCTCTTTCAGGAATGCTATGCCCCAGAGTGAGTAAGATCAGGAACCCAACAGCGATTTGAACAGAATCTGGCGGTCCACCAAGCCGATGGCTCTGCCTTTATCATCCACAACCACCATCCATTTGCGCTTTTGCGCAAGCATGGCGTGCACAGCTTCCGTCAAGAGGGTTTCAGCAGGAGCGCTCAACACTTCACGGGACATCAATTGCGCGGCGGTCACCTTTTCGTCGGGAGAGGAGCGTTTACCGCGCAGGGCTTGTAAGACACCTCTCCGCGCAGAAGGCTGGACACGCGTGACTGCATCTGCATCACTGATCAGGCCGAGCGGTCTGCCTGCATCATCGGTCACGACCAGACGGCGGGTTCCCGCCTCGAGGAAGCGGGCGATCACGTAAGCAAGACGCGCATCTTCGTGGACAGTGGGAATATCAGATAGCATCACATCGCCAAGAGTGCGCGCTGCGCCAACAGGCGCCCTGGCTGCACGTTGCTGGGCTTCTTCACTGGCAACCTGCTTCAAAACATCCACACGCGAAAGCACGCCGACCAGTTTCCCTCTTTCATCGAGAACAGGTAGTCGCTTGATGCGGTGTTCGGCCATGCGCGCCGCAGCCGTACCCAATGGTTCATTTTCCAGGGCGGTAATTGCAGGCGATGTCATCACATCCCCCACCTTGAGCGGATTATCCCGCAAAGTGGTGAAATCTGCCTGAAGGATCGGTGCATCCAAACGTTCCGCAACGGAGAGGTGTTGCTCCAGACCGGCGCGCTTGAGTAAGTCTTCATCCGTCAGTATTCCAACGACCTCCCCGCGTACATTCACCACAGGCAGCGCCTTGAGCAGATGTTGGAGCATCGTTTCCCAGGCCTCCGCCACCGGCATCGTGTCTTTTAGGGTAATGACTTTATGGGTCATCACCTCCGAAACGCGTTTGTCTGCCGGGAGGGGATTCAAATAACGATGGGTATATTTGACAACATCTACATCTTCCAGGGTGATCAACCCCTCTCCCACCATGGGTGCAATGACTTTGAGAATATTTTCGATTTTTTCTGGCAAATCAATAATCTGGATAATCAACGGTAAATCGAGGGAAAGCCGTAATATCGTTGCGGTATGAACCACAGAATGTGCGCCGAAACCAGCCAGGCCGCGCATGACAGTTGCGCCAGCCATTCCTTGAGCCCGAAGCGTTTCCAACAAAGCGACATAGAGGGCCCTGCCACGCCACTTGTCGCTCTCACCGATATAAATGCTCAGTCGTTTGGCTTTCTTTTCCATCAAATCATCTGGTGACATATTCTTCCTCCGCATTACCGTGTTTCGAACGCGACCTACACAGCTCGAGCCAAAAGAATGCCCAATAACACTGCCGCCCCTCCCAAAAAGGCGCTCCCAAAGAGATTGAGCAAGCCGGGAAGCCATTGATTTTCCAAAATCAAACTCACGCTCTCGAAAGTATACGACGAAAATGTCGTGTAAGAGCTGAGAAAACCAATCGCCAGCAGCAAACGCCAATTGGGGTTCACCAGGAAACGGTCGCTGACGAGGGTTATGAATATTCCGAGAATAAAACTTCCCGTCAGGTTGATGATAAGCGTCCCATAGGGGAACGCCGTGCCGAACTTTTCCGCTGCCCAGCCGCCCAACCAATAGCGGGCATTGGCACCCAGCACGGCGCCGATTGAAATGATAAGAAACTGTTCCATAACCTCACTTCTAAGTAAGCGGCGCAGCCGGCGCTGCAGATTGAACAAGCTGGTTTTCATGAAAACCGTCCCGCAGGCTGCTTGCCAGTGGCTTCAACATCCAAAGCTAGCCTTTGGAACATTATCTCCCATCACCGACGAACACTTTTTGATACACGTCCTTCCCAAAACTAGTTGGCAGGGGTTCCCCTTCGCTCAATTTGAACGTCCGGCTGCCATCCAGCTGTCTTTCAGCGCGCAGGAAAAGAGCGTTTTCCATGCCCTTGTTATAAAAACCGCGCGCCAGCTCATATAAATGTGTCACATAAAAAACCTTGACGCGCCTTTCCAATAACGCACTGATAATTTGCCGGGCGATTTCCGAGCCTTCGCGGTCGTTGGTGGCGGCAAACGACTCGTTGAAGAGGACCAGCGAGTCGGGCTTGATGGCGTCTACGATGGCGCTCATCCGTCCAAGTTCTTCATCGAATTTACCGCTCTTCATGGATGTATCCTCTTCCCGTTTGTAATGCGTGAAAAGGCCGGTGCATACATCGGCGCAGAACGACTCGGCCGGGACGAACATACCGCATTGCATCATCAATTGCGCCAAGCCGATGCTACGCAAAAAGGTGGATTTGCCGCCCTGGTTGGCGCCCGTGATCATCACCAGGTCCTTCTCATTGGCATCGACATCGTTACCAACGACTTTTTTCTCCATGGTCAATGCCAGGGAGATATCGTACAGGCCTGTAAACAAATGCCAGCGCTCGCCGGCCGGCGCAGGCTGGGGGAACGCAATGGGTTCTCCCAGCTGGGCGAGCTGTTCGGATAAGTTCAAGCAACCGATATAAAACGCCAGTTCCAGCCGCAGCATATTCAGGAAACTGTCGATATGGTCGGCAGACTGGGCGACCGCATTGGCAACCAGGTTGAGGCCTCTATCCCTCAATTCGCCAAGCGCCCTCGCCCCATGGTCATCGCGTGGGGGGATCATATAGGAATAAATCGGCGATATACGGGTAAAGACACGCTTCATCCAATTCTGGTTGTTGTGGTTGGTCTTGCGAAGGATGTAATTCGTACCTTCATTGCCATTCCCCAACTCAGCACTGATCAGCACGCCTCGGCTGAATCTCAGCTCTTTGAGGTGCCTTTCTACAACGGCAAAATAGTTGTCATCCAATTCCTGTTGGATCATCGCAAAAAACCTTCGAAAACCCTGCGACTCGAATCCTTCGGCATGCTCGTCGGCAATTTGTTTCAATTCCCTGAGCAGGCCAACGAACATATCCAGCATTTGCAGCGCGCCGCTCAGGATCCCGCTTGGATAGCGGCTGAAAATACCCATCCAATGCCTACGCCTGTTTTCAAGGGATCGTATCGGGATGCGATAAATTTGCCGGACAATTTCAGGATGATACAGACAATCCTTGAGGATTTCCTGGCGATAACGGATCGCCTCCGGTGCTTCCAAACTGGACAGAATGGTTTGCTTCCCCACCTCGAATAAAAATTCGTCCCCTTGCGACATGGCCTTAAATAAAGTGTTCAATTCCAGATCCTGCATCAAAGCCGCTTCGTTGGATGGGCGTTTCTGTTTTGGATCGAAATCCCGGTCGGGGTACATCAGAAAAACCTTCATGGCCGGATGCGCTCCTTGACCTGCTCGTAGGTCAGGCGATGTTTTCTGGCAATCGAAAGGGCGTAGGCCAGCCCATCAGCAGGCTTTCTGACAATCTTGAACGTTCTTACGGCCGGGTTTTCGGGTACAACCGTGCTGACCATACTGACGGTTTTTTCGCTCAAAGACGACAACTCATCGATGAACGTCACCCACGCACATAACAAATCCAGCTCCATCACCCTCGTCATGATTTCTTTGCTCAGGAAGATGGCATCTTCCAAGGTGGTGGAAGTAAACATTTCGTTCACAATGAGAATGCTGTCTGACGTGGTGCGGGCAAGAATGTCATGAATACGGACCAGGTCATCCTGCAATTTACCACGCAAGTTGCGGATGTCCTCCTCCTTCTCGAAATGCGTAAAAATCCGGTCGAATAGAAAAAGCCGCGCCTTCCTGCCCGGCACAGGACAGCCGAGACTGGCAAGATAATGCAACTGCCCGAAGGTGCGGGCAAAGGTTGTCTTTCCGCCCTGGTTCGGACCAGAGACAACGATAATGCGCTCCGGTCCTTTCAGGAAAAAGTCATTACATACGACCGGTTTCTCGGTATAAAGCAAGGACTGCGCTAACGCCAGGTCAAATCCGTCATAATCATACACCTCGCGGTTCGTTGCGCTGACCTGTGGGTAACAAAATGCTAACCCCTTGCGTTTGATGTCGGCGATAAGCTCCAAGTAGGCGATATAGAATTGGATCTCCCGGTCGAATGTGCGAATGGTATCATCCACAAAGTGGCCGTGCTGTTCACAAAAGCGGTCGAGTACGTCAAATTGTTCAGGGTACAGCCGGGAGACGAAATCGAGAATTTGCGCTTCGATATGGTTCATGCCAGAACCTTGATAAAGGTCGATCCGGTAATCTTTTACAGCGCCCTGCTTGAACTTCTCGAAGACCTTCTCCACCTCCATACTGTAATCTGTCTCCTCTTCATACCTGCGCACCTTGAACTTGCCATACTGGACAATCACACAATATTTAACGCTCGACAAGCCATTTTTAACCTCTTTCGCCTCCTCCAGCAGCAATTGAAACCCGTCCGAGCGGGCGTAGTTTGCCACATACTCTCGGAACGCTAAAAAGCCGTGTGACTTCAAATCCACAAGTCCCAAGCTCCGGGCGAGATCTGTTACAGCCTGACAATAGACCAACGCCGCCTCCAGAAACCAGCCTTTTTTGTGATAATCGAATTCCAATTTTTCTACCAAGGCCAGATAGCGGCGCACAATGACCATTTTTTCGGCAAAGGTTTCGATATGTGTCATCAGGGCTGCATCTTCCATATCCTGCATTACAGAATGGCGATAGCGGATCGTCCTGGCATCGCGCAGGGGCGTGTAAAAAAACGGCTTCAGGTCGTATTCTTCCTTGCGCGCCGTAATCGCCTCGATTACCTGGTCCAGATTCAGGTCAATAAAATAGGGAGGCTGTTCTAAGGTTTCTTTTTGAACGTCGCCTCTATCGAAAAGGATACTTTGAAATGTCATGGATGGATATCCTGTGGGGAGAGGGGGAGAACCGCCATACAACGCCTCACGGATTCGAAGCAGTCCCGGAAGAAGCGTTGGGCAGGATAGGGGAAGAGAATTTTGTTGTGCTGCGGACCGTCGTTTTGAATATAGTTGAGAACGAGCGAAGATTCAAGAATCGAACTGGTGTATTCCAGGGTCGCAATCTGGTCGAGGGAAATGTCAAGGGAATGGTCGGGCAGCAGGAAGATGCGCCGTTCGGTCACGACCAGCGCCTGCGCGCCTCTTTGGGTTTGGAACCATTTCGGCAGCAGCGCCCAGGCGCGTGGGCGCTCGCCGGGGAAGAGCGACTCCGCCAGGGCATTTGAAAATTGATCGTTCACCGGGAGCAGCTCCCTGGGGTCGCTCGAAGCGGTGTCCGTCAACATGGGAAGCGGTTCAGGCGGTACAGGCGGTGAAGCGCGGAGAAGCGCACAGGCATCTGCATCGACTTGAAAACCCATCAAAAGGGAGACCAATTCTTCGAGTGAGGTGCGGGTGTAGCCCGGGGCTTCCCATTCGATGGCAATCGTCCCGTTTGCGGCGCGCCACTCGGTGCGCAGGAGCAGGTTGTCTCCGAGCGGGTTGAGCGTCACACCCGTCAGGCGCTCGAGGATGCCAACAGTGGTGTGAAAACCATAACGGATGTTAGCCGAGTCAGGCGGGATCAATTCGGCAAGGTGGATGAGCCGCTGTGTAGTGAGGATCAACACGCCTTCCTGTAAATGGTCACGGCGCAGCCAGGAGCGGTTCTGCTGACTGGACAAAACCGGGCGGCGCGAGGCGTAGAGGATACGCTCGTCGGGCGCCAGGGATTCACTGACGTAATGTTGGAAACGATACGGCAATTCAAAGAAGGTGTATTCAGCTGGAGTATAGCGTTCCAGTTCGGTGAAACTGGCAGCAGGATGGTTCAAGTGGATCGGCTTCCACGTGGGATCGAATTGTGGCAGCCTGTCCTCCGCTTTCTTGTTACGATAACGCAGCGCGGCGCTATGCAAATGAGGCTCCACCTCAGCTACACTCAGCCAGCGCCATGCACCGGGACGGGCGTGATTCAGGGTCGCGAGGATCTCAGCGCGCTGCTCAGCGGTCAGGCAATCCAGAGATTGCGGCGCGCGTTCGTCGACCTTTGGCGTGACTAATAGGAAGGGTGTCTCTTCGGCACGTTGTATGGCACCCAGGAGCCTGGATTCCACTTCCGTGTTCGTGGGATGCGAGAGACTGCCCAGCACGAACACACTGAGCGGTTCGTCGAAAGGCGTCAGCGCAATCGGCAAGATGCCCACATCGAAGGGCAGGCATTCGATCGGATGGATGATCTTTTCCAGGCGGAGTGTGTCCACATCTACCGGGCGATATTGTCCTGTGGCATGCCCCGGCTGGGTAATCTGGATTTCGAGAAAATGGTCTTTTGACATGGCAAAATAAAAAGCCTCTACCGAGTTCGTGAATTCGATAGAGGCTATCAGTCCGTTGGACGGTTAAGGCGAGCCTCATCGCCACAGGTAATTTTACCACATGTAATGAAACCAAATCAGCCGATGGATTTAGGGTGTGCATGCAAAGGTTGTCAGAAAGTATCGCGAAAATGGGTGTGGGGCGTGCTTCGCAC
>DAOTXM010000098.1:0-2750 GCA_034435215.1 Anaerolineales bacterium | reverse complement strand
ATCGTAAAATCTCGTCAGATCTGCCAAAGATGGACCAGCATGCAGCGAGGTAAACATGTTTCTACAAACGGCACGCTTCCATACAGCATTCTTTCCCCAAAACATTCTGTTGCTCACCTGCGGCGAGAATATGATGCCGATGGGCTACTGGACAGTAATCTCGAAGGACCCCTTCCGCTTCTTGATTTGCATGCAGGTTGGCAACCATACGTTGACCCTGCTCAAAAAGCATAAAGAAGCCGCTTTGCATTTCATGCCCTGGGAAACACGCGAGCGCGTCGTACGCGCCGGTCATTTGAGCGGGCGTGATGGAGACAAAGCGGCTCGCACCAGTTTCAAGCTCACTCCGGCCGAAAAATTGCAATACACCAAACTGGTCGAAGGGGCAGACGCGGTCTTCGAGACCGTGGTGGCGCAGGAAATTCCGCGCCTCTCGCGCGAATTTGCCTTGTTTGTGCTCGATGTGGTGGCTGTCCATGTTCACAGTAAGGGAGAGCGTATGCCAATTCTGTATTTGAGCCAGGATGATTTTGCCACGCTTGGTGAACGCTGGCGAGACATGAAGTGAAAACGAGGCAATCAAGGTTCGGGCGACAGGACGTCGCTCTTTTGTTTTTGGGTAGTGGTAATGGGTAAAGTGATGAATGACTTTGCAACCTCGGAAGGCGGTAGAGGCAGGCTCTTTTCAACGCGAAAGGCGCAAATGGAGCGAATTACACGAAGGTTTGATGGCTTTTCGCGGTATTCGCTCGTTTCGCGAAATTCGCGTTAAAAATCATCTCTTCTTAAGACATCCACCTATTTTTGATACAATCAAGTGTACAAATAGTCGAAGGAGAAACAATGAACCGAAAACGTTCCTTGAAGAAAATCAAAGACCCAAAATTCTTGAAGCTTTGTGAATCCATTGTAGCGGAGATGAAACGTCTGAAAATCCCCGGCGTGGCCATTGGTGTATATCACAATGAAAAGGAATACACGGCCGGTTTCGGCGTGACCAGCATCGAGAATCCGCTACCTGTCACCCCGGACACACTCTTCCAGACTGGCTCGATCAGTAAGACCTTCACCGGCACGATTTTCATGCGACTCCTGGAAGCAGGCAAAGTGGATTTGGACGCACCGGTCCGTACTTACCTCCCCAAATTCAAGCTCGCGGACCAGGACGTGGCCGAAAAAGTCACCATCCGCCACCTGCTGACTCATACCGGCGGCTGGATCGGCGATTATTTCAACGATTACGGCAACGGGGACGATGCGCAGGAAAAGATGGTGCGTGACATTGCCAAACTGGAACAGGTCACACCGCTGGGCGAACTTTGGTCGTACAACAACACCGGATTCAATATCGCTGGCCGCATCGTCGAAGTCGTGACTGGCAAGCCTTTCGAGCAGGCTGCGCAGGAAATGATCCTGGATCCACTCGGCATGCACATGACCTTTTACTTCCCGGACGACGTCATGATCACGCATCGGTTCGTTATCGGACACCATAAGGACGGCAAAAAGGTCAAGGTGTCGCGTCCCTGGGCGATTGGGCGGGCTGGCGCGCCGGTTGGTGGCGTGATCAGCACGGTCAAGGACTTGCTGACCTATGCCCGCTTCCATATGGGGGATGGCCGGAGCACTAGCGGCGAACAAATTCTCTCGGATGCAAGCCTGAATCAGATGCGTACGCCGCTCTACCCCGCCAGTGGTTTCGACAACATCGGCCTGACCTGGTTCATCCGTGACAAGGAAGGCTTGAATATCGTCAGCCACGGCGGCGCCACCAATGGGCAGATCGCCGGGCTGTATTTCATCCCTGAGAAGCAGTTTGCCCTGGCCGTGCTAACCAACAGCGAAGACGGGAGAATGGTGACGAAGGCCGCGCTCAAGGCGGCAGTAAAAATTTACCTGGACGTCGACCTGTTCAGTCCCAAACCGATCGAGGTCCCCAAGGAGGAGTTGCACGAATATGTCGGCAACTACGAGTTGCCTCTACTGGCGTTCGAACTCAAGCTGAAAAAAGGACACCTCGTGATCCACGAAAAACCGCGTGGCGGGTTCCCGAAACCCGATTCGCCCTCGCTGCCACCTGCCCCCCCGATGCGCATGGCCTTCTATGAAAAGGACAAGGCATTCGTCCTGGACGAACCGATGAAGAATATGCTGGGCGAATTCCTGCGCGGAACGGATGGTTCCCTCCAGTACTTCCGTCTCTCATCGCGGGTGCGCAAGAAAATCGATTAGATTTATACGGAAATCGAACCCAAACGGGCATAAGGTAGATAAACATCCACCAGAACCGCTAAAGGATGTCGTATGAAAACTCATGGGACCGTCCGCGAAGGTCTGACTGCTCTCCTGCTGATTCTTTTACTTTCGGGCTGCAACTTTCCTGAAACCGCTTCCGAACCATCCCTGAACGAACAGGCGGCCACCTTCGTCGCCATGACTCTGAACGTCCCGAGCACACCCACCTACACGCGCACGCCGCTGCCCACGCCCACTCCGGCAGGGACAGGGACCGGCACACCAACACTCACCATCACGCCCACCTACTCCATGCCTATGTTGCGAGTGAACGAGAGCACCAATTGCCGTACCGGTCCGGGGCAATCGTATGACATTCTGTTTACGTTCCTGCCGGGCGCGACGGTGGAGATCGCCGGCAAAGCTCCGACAGACAATTACTGGGTGATCAAATTGCCAGACGGGAACAGGACCTGCTGGCTTTGGGGGGAATTCACGACCGCTTCCGGCAGCTA
>DAOTXM010000097.1:0-4629 GCA_034435215.1 Anaerolineales bacterium | reverse complement strand
ATTGTGTTGCGTAAGCAGGTGGTCGAGTTGATCGCGATAGGGCGCATCGAACCAGCTCAGGTGGCGGACCTCGACAGCCAGCCGATACTTACCAGGCCAGATATCTAAAAAGGCCTGTAAGTCATCGAACTGGTGTGGCGAGTAACGCGGTGGCAGTTGCAGAAAGGCTGGACCAAGGCACGAACCGAGTTGTTCCATGATTTCCATAAAGGAGAGGGCTTCCTCAAGGTGTTGTGCCAGCATTCCTGCGTGGCTGGTCGTGCGCGGAATTTTTGGACAAAAATGGAAACCGGCAGGCATATCAGCAACCCAACCTTCGATTGTTTTTTTCGATGGGATGGCGTAGAAGGTGGTGTTGCCCTCGACTGTGGTCAACCGCCGGGTATATTCACGTAAAAAGTCTTTGGGTTTGGTGCCTCGCGGGTAAAAATTTCCCACCCACCCTCTGAACGACCAGATGGGACAGCCCAGGTAGATGTTCATGAGCACATTATAAATTAGCATTCGTTGAAAGAACCATCAATTCAAAAGGCGCTTTAGGAATTTCCGCGGGAAATATTCAGATTTTTGGATCACCCCAAAATCCGACCACCTGTCACGGCAAAACCTGTAGAACTATTTAAAACGCCATATTACACGCGAGTTGATCAAGTATGAAGTATGTTGGTTCCTATTTGGTAGGAGAGTTGAGAAGCAGGATGATTATAGATACCAAAAGGGTCGCACAGGGTATGCGACCCTTTTTCCTTTCCGCTAGAGCCTAGCAGCCTGTCGGAGAGCAATTAAGAATTGTGCTTTTGCTCTGCTGGATTGCCAAATCCAGCGGTTTACAACGCAATTTTGCCCGATTCCGGCCTGGATTTGGCAATCCAGGCCAGTAGTTGAGGCAATTTTTCTCCTCTCCGACGAACTGCTAGCGGACGATAACGGCATCAAATGAGCCTTTGGTCTGAGTGGCTACAGTCTTATCGGAAACAAAGACCAGCTTCAGGGTGTGACTCCCAGACGCCAATTGACCGGGATAGTCCCAGCGTAGTTGGGCGGCAGCTTTTTGTTGCTGGTTGATGGAGCCAACCAATGTTCCATCAACATAAACATTCATTTTACTGAATGCTCTGCCGCCATTGTAGAGAATACTGAACGACTGACCGGTGAAGTTGAGTGTAACAGAGGCTCCATCCTGGTATGTCATCTTATATGAGTTTTTATATGCATTCCTGTTCTTTACATCCTCCCAATTCCCTGTGTACGCAAAAGCAATGTCTTTATCGTCGAAAATCGTTTCAAGCCCTGATCCATTGGTAGCTTTTGTAGGAACTGGTGTAGGTGAATTCGGTGGAACGAAGTTGGTAGCTGTAGTAGTAGCTGTAGGCGGTAAAGAAGTATGCGTTGGTGTTGGGAATGTCAGGAGAGGGGTTTGAGTAGCGGTTGGCAGCACAACCGGTTCTGTATTTGTAGGGGTGGGAGGAATTACAACTACCGTCGCAGTTGGTGAGGCAGGCAGGGCAGTGACGGTTGATTGGACAGTTACTGCTGTCGCACTGGGAGTTGGCGAGGCAATCCCTGGTGTTGGTGTAGGCGAGGCTGGTAACGGAGTATTCGATGCCGGCCCACTCGTTATTACTAAGGTGGGCGTCAATGAAGGTGGTAATTGAGTTTGTCCGTTCACAATGGTCGCACTACGATTGTTTGTATTTACCGTGACACGCCCATTTTGGAATTCTCTTTGCCATATCCCGCTTGATATTTCCCATCTTTCGCCTAAAGGCGCTCCTAATTGGTATTCATATTCAGGCAGACTGTAATATGCGTTTCCGCCGGAATAGTAAAAATATGACCAATCATCTACCAAATAGGCTAATCCAAGCGTATATAACTGATATCGCTGGTCGGCCTTTCCCTGAACCATTAAAACTACAGGTTTGTTTCCCTGGTCGATTCGGTCGAGCTGTTTCTTCTGTTCTGCTACGGTATATGGATTGCCGCTCCAATCCAGTCCCCATACTTCGATCATTGCACCATCCAAGTATTGCATCACAGGAAGGAAAAACTCATCGCAGTAATTCAAATTGGCCCATGAGGGAACATCCAGACCCTGTTGCATCGCCTTGAGGAATTCTATGATGGCAGATTCCCACAAGGACCGGCTCGGGTATTCCAGAGACGTGGGCGGATTATCCCGAACATCATCCCAAAATACACCACCCGCGGTTGCCTTGCCACTCTTGCCTAACTCACGCCGGGCAACCAAGACGAACCATTTTTGCACGTCTGGGTTTCCAAGATTAACGCGATACTGCGTGATGCCGACGTTACGCGATATACGTCCATTGGCATTGTGAACGAACCAATTCTCGGTTGGGAAAAGCTGTGGAAACTCCGGCAGGGATGACTTGGTGACAATCGCGTCATGCAAATTGCAAAACTCTGCGCCAGTCATCGTAATCGAATTCCCCCAAACATAAGCGTTTCGTTGGCTTGACGTACAAATTGCAGATTGGTTATTTAATCCTGATGGACCGTTCAACCAGGGTGCATCGAAGTATTGCAATGCCAACCCATTCCAACCCGCACTTTTATAACGCGGCAAAGCGCTATCCAATTGACGGCGTGCCATAATAATTGGATTGAACCTGTCTGCAATTAAAGTATCCGGCACACCCAGTAATTCTTGGTAGATAAGCGCCTGCGGAAAGTATCCATTACTACCCGCTAGGGAAATGGAGTCAGACCGGTTTGTAACAGTCGTAGTTAAAGCACCCACACTAACAACGTTGTTCAATGTCAGCAGAATTACTCCAAGAATCATCGGTAAACGATAAGCTTTCTTTTTCATTTTTTCTCCTTGTAGCAATGGCTTTTCTTTATAGAGTAGAAAAGCTATAAAAGAACCCTGTCCGGTATTGCCAGGCAGGGTTGGGATGGAATATTTTTGATAACCTGGCCGTCATAGTAAGCAACCTACTTTCGATCCATGGTTTTGCACATCCGGCTTTCGCCGGATTTGCCTTTTCAAATATATTTATTTGGTTGTAAAGGTAATATCAAGCTCATACAACTTGCCGCTTGGATAGCGAGCATTATTGCCCAAGATTCCGAAAAGTGTATGTGACCATAGTAAGGAAAATACCCTACAAATTTGTAAACTCGATTTTTGAAATTAATAATCACCCATATATATGGCAGTAAATCATTAGCGAACCGCTATATATGGCGTTTTAAATGGCATTGGTTAATACGGATTGCAAACGCAATCGAGGAGATAATGAGCTTTCATCACATCCCGCCTAAGTGAGGTACGGCATTAGTAAGATTGGGGAGGTTGTCTTCAGAAAATAATCGCAGTACGATATAAACAGTTGAAGTATTGATGCTGACCTACGAAATACTTTTCATTCTGGTAATCCTGATTGTTGCTGTGTTGGTTATCGTGGCAATCGCTTGGATCCTCAAGCCATCACTGAGCCACCCCTCTACTAAAACAGAGGTAAAGACGCAACCGATTGTGCAAAGGTTCATTTCTAACGACCTTAAAAAACGAGCCTTTGTCATTCGCCTGAACGATGGCGGGTATAAGGTGATCTATCAACGCTATTCGGACAAGGTCATTAATGTTGGGGGAGAGGTTGCCGGATGGCAGGCATTGCCGGAAAAACCAATCACTGATTCATTGGCTAGTGCGGTTGAAATTGCTCAGGGTTGGGTACATGCGGAGGACTGACTATCCCCATCATTAGTTCGACAATTTCACATTAGCCAGGGGATTCAAAAAAGGTCAGAAAACTTTTCGAATTTGGCATTGCCAAGTTCGTTATGAAAGTGACAAATAATCAAACCGCCCGCAACCAGTTCCCTTCGATGAATACAAGGCAGGCTATGAGAGGTTTGTACTCGGGGCTACTCGACCACCTTACGTTTCCGGGATCCAGAATTTCAGCCACTGTGCTTCTTCGCGCAGGGCGAACTGCAGCCCGGCTTGCAGGTGTTTCAAGGTGGAACCGGGGATGCCGGTCAGCCTGTCTGCGATGCGGTCATCCTGAATATTGCCGAAGATGCGCGTGCGGAAGGCTTCCAGCCAGGACGTCACCTGCGAGGCGCGTTCGGCGTTCAGGGTGAAGATCGGCCAGACCCGCCGGGAGGGACCGCGCAAGAGCAGCCAGCGCAGGGTCTGGCGGGCATCGAAGTCGAGCTGCTGCATGCTCTCCAGGTCATCGACCAGCAGCAGGATGGACTGCTGGCTGCCCTTGTTGGCATGCGCCCAGCCGGAGAGGGAACTCAGGAAGTCGATGGCGGCATCATGGTAGGTGGGGAAGATGCCGACGCAGTGTTCCACTCCTGCCAGGTGAGCCCATTCGTCGGGGTAATAGGTGATGACGCCGAACTCCACCTCGTCTGGGGTGTGCATGTCGGCTGCGGCCTGGGCGATGAGTTGCAGCAGGGCGGTCTTGCCGGCGCCGGGATCGGCGGCGATGAGTAGGGGACCGGGATGCGGGTCGTGCAGGTTGAGCAGGACGGGCAGGCCATCGGAGGCCAGTCCCAGCAGCAGGGCTTCGCGCGGCAGGGGACCCAGCTCGGACAGGGAGTCAGCCAGGGAAGGGGCAGTTGGCGCGGGTTTGGTTTGCGCCGCCG
>DAOTXM010000096.1:0-1615 GCA_034435215.1 Anaerolineales bacterium | reverse complement strand
CCATAGCGCAGACTCCCAAAAAGTTGATTGGCCAATCCGAAGATGAGTGGACCGATCCAGGAGGTGCCGCGTTCGCTGATCTCATAAAATGAATAGAATTCGGCTTCTTTTCCATCCGGGATCATCTGTGCAAACAAGCTGCGGCTGATGGCTTGCGAACCACCCATGACCATGGCAATAAACATACCCAGGATGAAAAACTGAAGAACAACACTCTCCCCTTGTAAACCACCATAAGCATAGATCACCACGCCTGACCAGATGACCAGGCTGACGATGATCGATTGCTTAGCACCGATCCAGTTGGCCAGACGGCCCCACAATAACGCGCCGCCGAAAGCCACGAATTGGATCATCAGGATGACGGCGGTGAGCGTCTGTTGTTCGAGCTCCAGCCCTCCCTGGATCAGCGGGGCGGCTGCAAAGGTGGCGGAGACCGCAATCACGGTTTGGATGCCATCATTATATAAAAAATAAGCTAACAAGAATTTGAGCGTTTCTGGGAAATGATTGATTTCACTCAAAGTTTTGCGTAACTGTTTGAAACCAATGCTTGCATAGGTCTCTCCAGCTGGTAAGGAGCGTGAAGCATGGCGTGCCCGTACCCGCGCCCATGTTATGAAGGAGAAGCCCAACCACCAGAGGCCGGCTGAGGCCAGGTTGATGCGGACTGCCAGGTCGCCTGGAACGCCAATTTTGTCACTGAACAGGTAGAAGGCCAGATTGAGCGCAAGGAGAATCCCGCCCCCCAGGTATCCCATTGCCCAACCATACGATGAAACCCCGTCACGTTTATCCTCACTGGCAATATCAGGCAAGTAGGCATTGTAAAACACCATAGCAGCGCCAAAGGCCAGGTTGGCAATGATGAAGAGTACACCGCCCAACCACCACAATCCACCCGTTAGGAGAAACATCAGAATTGTCGATACTGCCCCAATGGTGGCGAAGAGACGCATCATTTGTTTCCGCAAGTGGGAGTAATCCGCAATGGCTCCGAGGATGGGCAGGAACAACACTTGCATACCAACCGAGAAGGAGATGCAGTAGGGCAGGAAAGAGTCGGGCGCGACCGGAATGCCCAAAAACGACACTGTGGTTGTGCCAGCCGCCTCGGCAGCGCTGCGCGCCAGGCTGGCAACATACGGTCCCAGGAACACCGTCCCAACGGTTGTGCTGAATGCGGAGTTGGCCCAGTCATACATGGCCCAGCCAAAAATTTCACGCTTGTCGTCGATCAATGGTTTAACTTCTTCGTGTGTTGTCATGCTACCTCCTGGAAGTATTGTTGAATTCTACATCAAAATAAACCCTGTGTGCACGCAAAGGTTATCAGAAATTTTCGCGGGTTGTCCCTGACATGTTTTGCGTGCACACTAAACCCTGCGCCATGTGCAAAGTTGTAAAAATTGTGATAAAATGCCGCCAAGCTCAAGAACAAGCGCAAGTGGGTTTTAGGAAAGAGTCCAAGAGTCCCAGGGTTTTCTTAAAGTCAGAAAAAGTTGAAGGAAAAGACCTTCTCCGGTAAATTTGGAGTTCCACCACCAAATAAAAACCGAGGAAGGTCAAAATGGAGTATAACACAACCACCTTTGTATTTGACGCTGGCAGCATA
>DAOTXM010000095.1:0-2303 GCA_034435215.1 Anaerolineales bacterium | reverse complement strand
AACCTAGAGGTGTTTGCCTTTCCAGAGGGTGAAGTCTTTGAGGATCGAGCCGCCCAGGAATTCGCGGGCAATGGAATTTTCGGGAATCAGATCGGTCGCAAGCGGCAGGAACCACTCTAGAAAAGCCAGGAGGCGTTTGGCCTCGATAAATTCGGGGATGCCGTGCGGAACCTGGCGCAAGAGCGGTTCAGCAAATGGTTTGAGGGCAGCCAGTTCATATACCAGGGCGGAGTTGAACATGACATCCGCGTTTTCCTGGTAAGGGAAAATATAGTTCTTTTCCCCGCGCCGTACCGACTCCCAATTGGAAATGGTATCCCTGGCGACATACCCACGCTCACGGGCGTCGCGCACGATGCGGCGGATGAGACGCGTATCGGTGGTAGAGACACGGTTATGTCGGTCGAGGTTGAGTTGGGTCAACGCAGAAACGTACACGCGGAAAGCCTGCCCGGCCAGCGCAGCGGGGATCAGCCGTGGATTGAGACCATGGATGCCTTCCAAGATAATGATCTGCCCCCGTTGCAACTGGACGGTTTTTCCCGGTTCACGCAAGCCAGTCTTGAAGTTGTAGCGCGGCATACGCACTTTCTTCCCGGCCACCAGTTGTTGTAGCTGCTCCGCCAGCAAGGGCAAGTCGAGGGTTTCGATAGCTTCGAAGTTGTACTGACCGTTCTCATCGCGCGGGGTCTTGTCACGATCGACAAAATAGTTATCCAGCTCGAGCGGGTAGGGGGAGATGCCGCGCGCCAGCAACTGGACGGTGAGGCGGCGCGAGAAAGTGGTCTTGCCCGAAGATGAAGGCCCGGACACCAAAACCAGCGAGAGTTCATCCTGTCGTTCGGCAATCTGGCGGGCAATCTCGGAGATATACTGCTCATGCAGGGCCTCAGAAACCAGGATGATCTCATGCCCGCGTCCGGCACGAATAGCATCGTTGAGCGCGCCCACATTATCGATACCCAAACGCGCCAGCCAGTCGCCATACTGGCGGAAGGTCTTCAATAATTTGGGGTAATCAGCAGGAGGTTGTAACTCCGTCGGCGCATGACGGCGAGGAAAACGCAACGTAAAGCCGCCATTGATCATATTCAAGTCGAACCAGCGCAAGTAACCGGTCGATGGAACCATGTAACCGTGGTGGTAGTCCATGCGCTCGCCCAGGCGATACAAGGTCAGATAATCTTTTTGGCGGTGCGATAGCAGGTGGATTTTGTCGTCATAGCCGAGTTTACGGAAATATGCGATGGCCTCTGCCAACGGGACTTCCTTGCGCTCGAACGGTATGTCCGCTTCGACCAATTCCTGCATGTGGGCTTTCAGCGCTTCGATCTCGGACTCCGAAAGGGCCTGCCTGCCGGTCACCTGACAGTAGTACCCACCGAAAGAGACCGAGTGGTCGATGGTCAGCGTGCCTTTCGGATGCAGGTCGCTGAAAGCCATCTCGAGCAAAAAGGTCAGAGAACGGCGGTAGATGCGGGCGCCATCCGGATCGGACATATCCACGGGCCTGACAGTCGATTCGAAGTTGATGGGGTAGGTCAACTCGCGCAGGTTATCATTGACAATCGCAGCCACAACAGGCGCCGCGAAACTATCGGCAATCGCCTCAAAAAAATCACCGATCTTCGCACCGCGCGGACCAGATAATACGCGCCCGTCGGGGAGATGGACTTCCACTTCAGGGCGCGGTTGGGTTAGATAAATTCCAGATTGTTCGCTCATCATATTCTTCCACTTGGGAAACGTATTTTATCACCAACAGTTTACAACCTAAAAACCTATCCCCGCCTGTCAACTCTGTAAGACATCTTTACAACTTCGCAAGCAGCTTTCCCGGTTGGCGGGCAAATTCTTCCAGCGGGATCTCCCCGTGCGTCAAGGCCAGTAGTGTCTCAGCCAGCAGTTTGTTCACGGGCGTCGGCACCGCCATTCTTTCGCCTGCACGCACCACGGCACCATGCAAAAAGTCCACTTCGCTCTTGCCGCGCCCGGAATGCAGGTCGATGTGGAAGGAAGGCATCTTGCCGCCCCGCCCCGCCCCGGCTGCACGCGCCAGCAGAGGCCGTGACAGCCACAAAGGCAATTGCGTGGCAAACGCCAGAGCGCGTACTGGTGTCCCGGGCAAGTTCACCACCTCAATTTTCTGGGCCTGCATGACCGCCAGACATTCCCGCAACATGGTGATTTCCAGTTGGTATAAGCCTCTATTAGCGTAAATTTCAGCAGCGCTCATATCCAGGATGGCTGAGGTTGGGTTGGCAAGCAGGTTGGTCAACAACTTGGACCATTTCATGCTATCT
>DAOTXM010000094.1:0-3275 GCA_034435215.1 Anaerolineales bacterium | reverse complement strand
ACACTCCGATCAGCGAAGGCCTGCTGGCAGGCACGCCGGTCATTGAAGGCACGCCGGAAGGCACCAAGTCCAACCCGGGTCTGCATTTAGGCCAGACGCCGGGAACGCCGGCCGCGCCGGGTCAGGGCAACCCTGGCAACGTCAACCAACCGGACAAACCGGATAAGCCAGACAAACCTGACAAACCCGAAAAACCCGAAAAACCTCCAAAACCTCCTAGGCCAGAAAGGGAATAATGGTGAGTATGGGGGTGTATTTACATCCCCAACCACTCACCCGCCTGCCGCGACAGGTTTGCGAGCGGGCCTTGCCTTAAAGTACACTGCGGCAGGGACTCGATGAACAACCGCCCGTATTGCTTGGTCATCACACGCTTGTCGAGGATGGCCACAATGCCGCGGTCGGATTGGGAGCGGATCAAGCGCCCAAAGCCCTGGCGGAATTTCAGGATGGCTTCGGGCAGGTAATACTCGTTGAAAGAATCTTCGTACATCTCGGAGCGGGCGGCGATGAGCGGGTCGGTGGGCACGTCGAAGGGCAGCTTGGTGATGATTACCACCTGTAGCGCTTCGCCGGGCACATCCACACCCTCCCAGAAGGAACGCGTGCCGAGCAGGACTGCCCGGTCGCTGGCCTTGAACGATTCCAGCAACGTGTTGGGGGAGGCGCCTTCCCCCTGCTCCAATACGTAGATATCTTCCCTGGCCAACGGACCTGTGATGCCCTGTGAGGTGCGCTTGAGCGCCGCGTAGGACGTGAACAGCACCAACATGCGTCCGCCAGTGGCCCTGGCGGTGGCGATCAGGGCACGGTCGAGCGCCTGCTGGTAGCCCTGCTGGTTGGGTTCGGGGATATCATTGGGTAGGTACACCAACGTGGAACTCTCATAATCGAAAGGGGATCCCAATGCCATTTCATCAGCGCTTTCAGCGCCCAGCGTGCGGCGCATGTAATCGAACGAGCCGTGCGCCGTCATCGTGGCGGAGGTCAGCACCACGCTGGACTTCTCGTGCCAGATGTATTTCTCGATCAACGGGCCGACCTGCAAGGGTGCGGCATTGAGCGAAAGTCTCTCGCCGCGCGGGTTGACCTCGATCCAGTAGACTGTCCCGGCGTTGGGTTTGGCGATCATGCCGTTGACATTCGCTTCTGCTTCCGCCAACCGGCGGTAGAGGTTACCCAGGTCGCTGATCACGTCTTCGAGCTGGTCCAGCCCGTCGGCGTAGAGCGAGGTGGCATTCTTGTATAGATCGGACAGGTTGGTCAGGAGGTGTTGCAGGGTTTCGCCGGTCTGATCCCAGGTCATTTCGACATCGTCCCAGCCTGGCAGGGTGCGTGTAGCAGGCAGGATGCGCGCCTGCCAGGCGTAGTTGCTGGGCGGTTGCCCCTCCCGCTGGATGGAGACGAATTCGCCCAGGACCTGGAAGAACTCGCGGTTCAGGTTTTCCAAGCGGAAAGCCAGGTCGGTGGCGCGCACCACTTTTTGCTGGAGCAGGCCGAAGTCCGAGGGGCGCAGCGCTTCGTTCGTCTCGCCCAACAGCCGGCTCAGCACCCCTGTCGTCGTCCCGCCGAGTTCTTTGAGCATGCGTCCCAGGTCGAATTCGGTCAACCGGAAAGATAGCGCGTTGGTGGTGGCCGATTCGAGATGATGGGCTTCGTCCACGATCAAGGTGTCATAGGCGGGTAACACGTGGCTGCCTGTGGCGACATCGGAAAGCAGCAGGGCATGGTTGACGACCAGCAGGTGCGCCGAAAGAGCCGCCTGGCGCGCGCGGTAGAACGGGCAGGCCCCGCCGGTATGCTTGACGCAGGTCTCGCCGCCGCAGGCATCGTCTTCCGCAGACATGCGGTTCCAGATTTCGCGCTCGGCCGGGCCGGTCAGGTTGATCTCGTTGCGGTCGCCTGACTGGTTTTCGAGCAGCCAGACCAGCACTTTGGCCAGCACGCGCATCTCGTTCTCGTTGGCCGGGAAACGCTGGCGCATATATTGCAGGCGACGCGGGCACAGGTAGTTCGAACGCCCCTTGAGCACCGCCGCCCGTAGGTCGAGGTTCAGCGCAGCGCGCAGGTCGGGGATATCCTTTTTGATAAGCTGGTCCTGAAGGTTGATGGTGTTGGTCGAGATCACCACGCGCGTTCTGTTCTGGAGGGCAAACAGCGCCGCCGGGACGAGATAGGCAAACGACTTGCCCACGCCAGTCCCGGCTTCCACCATCAGGTGCCGCCCGCTGGAGAGCGCGTCCGTGACTGCGCGCAGCATCTCCACCTGCTCGGGACGTTGTTCGTAAGCCTCGAAATAACGTGCAAACGGTCCACCGTATTCGAGAATGGAGGCGACTTCCTCTTCGTCCAGGGGAATGATGGATTCGGCTTCGACCGGTTCGAGCGGGGGATGTTTATCCCGTTCGCGTTCGACCTGGAACCAGGGGAACTCTCCCGCGCTGCTCTGCTTGCCCCTTGACCCGCTCCGGACAGCGCCCCTGGCCTGCTTCGCCTTCGAAGAAGGTTTTTCTTCCTTGATGCGGGTAGCCAGCACCTGCTGGAACACCCAGCGCGCATCCCAGTCGAGCGGCTCCGAGAGGCGCACGAACTCAGCTACCAGGTCAATAGGCAACTCATGGGCGCGTTCCAGCAGACGGGTGAACACCACCTGGGTGACCTTTGCATCGTCCAGTGCGCGGTGGGTGGCGGGCAACAATACCCCTAATTGACCGCCGAGCGAGCCCAGGTTGTAACGCGGTGCGGAAGGCATCAGGACCGCGGCCAGTTCGTAAGTATCGATGACCTCGTTGGAGTGTAGTACGCCCGCCTTTTGCAGGAATCCCAGGTCGAAGCGCACATTGTGCCCGATGACGACCGCATCGCCGACGAAGGCTTCCAGTTCGTGGGCAATATCACGCAGTTTGGGCGCCTGGCGTACCATGGCATCATCGATCCCGGTCAGGGCGGTGATGAACTCAGGGATATGGCGGCCAGGGTTGACGAGCGAGGTCCACTCGTCCTCCACGCGGCGCTTGCTGAAGCGCAACGCACCGATCTCGATGATGGCGTCACGTTCGGCCTCCAGGCCGGTGGTTTCGATATCGAGGGCTACAAATGAGGTCATAGTATTTAAGGCTGTACACACTCTTCAGGAGATTTCGTGGCAAGTACCCGGATTAGAACAAGTGTATCATGAAATAAACCATTGGGGGTAATACCTCCCTGGTTGGTGTGCACGCAAAACATGTCAGGGACAACCCGCGAAAATGGGTGGGCGCGCGAAGCACGCCCAC
>DAOTXM010000093.1:0-2094 GCA_034435215.1 Anaerolineales bacterium | reverse complement strand
TTCAGGAAATCGCGACGGGAGAAGCGGGCTTTTGGTTTAGAATTATGTCGGTTTCGATGCATTTCTTCTCAGGATCAGACTATGCAAACACTCTCGTTCGACAACCAGCAGATTATATCCTATGCAGACCAGGTGATTACGATTCCAGGGGGATACCGACTTCAAGGCGCAAATGTCGCGCTCGAATTTGTGCGCCCGCCAAAGCAATATTACCGCCATGGCTGGCAGTCATGGAGTCTGACGACCTGGCAGGATGCCAACTTTCGGTTACCCACGCAAAAACCAGACATTCTGCATCCCATGCAAACTGACCCGCTCTACGTGAAGCACCCGGCACCGAACGGCTCCGGGGTGGGCGCAGTTAAGTTCGAAGACGGAATTGTCCTGCTGCTGGGTGCGCTGGGGCTGGAGTCCCATGTGGCTCTACACGACCAGCAGCTCCACGGGTGGTACGAAGCGGGCACGGGGGATTGGTTCGTGGGTTATGGAGAGGAATCATCTGTTTTCAGGCGTTATGCCGAATTGCTGGGTGCGCAGCTTGGAACAGCACCGGGAAAACCAGCGCTGCGCGTGTGGTGCTCCTGGTACAGCCTGTACACCGCCATCGACGAAAACGTGTTGGGGCGTGTCTTCGAGGCGCTAGGCGACTTGCCCTTCGACGTGTTGCAGGTGGATGACGGCTGGCAGGTCAGGGTCGGGGACTGGATTTCAAACGAGAAATTCCCTGCCGGTATGGGAGCGCTGGCTACCAGGATCCGCGCATCCGGTCGGATTGCTGGGTTGTGGCTGGCCCCCCTGCTGGTCGTCCCTTCTTCAAGTGTCTATCTAGAACACCCGGACTGGTTGCTGCGTGATACAGACGGGAAACCTGTTTCCGCCGGGTTCAACTGGGGCGAGCCGCTTTACGCGTTGGACACCACCCATCCTGCCGTATTGGATTGGCTGGGGGTATTGATGAAGCAGGTCCGCACCTGGGGTTTCGACTATCTCAAGCTGGATTTCCTATATGCTGGCGCATTACCTGGAAAACGCCACATTGACATGCCGCGCGAGGCCGTCTACCGCCAGAGCCTTAAATCAATGCGCGAGGCCATGGGATCCGATGCCTATTTCCTGGCTTGCGGTGCGCCCATCCTTCCATCATTGGGTTTTTGCGATGCCATCCGGCTTGGCCCGGACGTAGCCGCTGCATGGGAAAGTTACCGCGATGCAGTCCTGCTTTACAACCCGACCACGCCGGGGACGAAGAATGCCATCCGAACAACAGTCAACCGGTTGTGGCTGACTCCGCTGGTAGCCACCGACCCGGACGTGGCTTACTTCCGCTCGCAGCATATTTCGATGAATGCGGAGCAAAAGCGCTTGTTGCAGGACCTGGCGCAAGTATGTAATTTCAAAGCCACCTCCGACCTGCCCCAATGGCTGAGTGCAGAGGAGCGCAGCGCGTTGCGCGCCTTCCTGGAAAACAAGCCACATTTAGAACGCACAGGCAGTTATACTTTTTTATTGGATAACAAGCTTGTGGATTTCCGCCCTGCCATGCCGCTCCCCGTCCCACCGCGCGGCATGGAGATAGTAAGGGGTGCGTTTCTTGGCTGGCTGGGCAACCAGGGTTGGGCCTTGCAATTGTTAAACAGGTTGGAAAAGAGGTCATTGGAGCAGGTGAAAGAGGGATTGTAAATTTTTCTAATTTAATGACAGTTACCAATATACAGCCCCGGTTGGCTCTTTCCCTGATGGTGTAAGCCCATTTGGGTTGTTCGATATGGCTGGAAACGTCTTCGAATGGGTACAGGATTCTTACGACGGCAGCAGTTGCTACCCAAGCCGGCCAGTCACCAACCCGGTCCCGCCAGAGGATGGCGAGGAACGTATTATGCGCGGTGGCTCCTATGCAGAATACGATGGCTTATACTGGAAACTACGGGTGGACAACCGCTGGTCCAGGTTACCGACCTCATCCTTTGCGGATGTCGGCTTCCGCTGCGTGTTCGATAGCCAACCATAGAGAAGGCAACAGACAAGTTTCGTTGCAAAGTTTTGGAACGCGCGCGTATTCCTTATTCCAATATTGATTTCTCGCCTCGTAACAAT
>DAOTXM010000092.1:0-11400 GCA_034435215.1 Anaerolineales bacterium | reverse complement strand
GCTCTGCACCCCTGTTTTCGGGCTTCTCCTAACCATTTCGTGATCTACTGATTATCCAGGCCGCGGATTTTCCAAGAATTTTTGGAGGACTTTTTATATCGTTTCATGCTACACTAATATTAAAGCCATTCTCTTCAGTGGAGTAATCACATGGATGCCCTTTTCGTTTCCGGCCTCACCTCTGCCTTTTTGGTAATTGCAAACAAATTGGCGGAAAAGATATTCGAAATTGGGATTGAACGTACCGAGGAGGAAGCCCGCCAGGCTCTCTTGAAAAATTTCACTCGGAAAAAGGCCGAAGGTGAACTACATGATGCGGTCATGCGAGCGCTTGATATAACGCGTGAGCAAGAGGTGGATGCTTTTGATCGCTTGAAACTTGTTAAGGCAGTAACCGGAAAAAGTCCAGAAGTGTACGAGCTTCTGGCAGCAACAGCGGTTGAAATGGTTCGACCCGAACCTAAAAAGATTCCGTCTCAACTGCTCTTGGCGCTTGGCATGGAAGATACTTACCGTGAATTGCTGATGCGCTTTCTGCTCCATTTTCGAAAACAACTCGTCAGTAAGCCTCAGTTTACTCCATTAATTGATTATGCAAACAAAATGGACGATAAGGGGAGCCTGGTTGGTTTTGCCATAAGTTTTGTGGATTTGCACCAAGAAGCCCGACGGATGCGAACGAACTTGGATCTGTTAGCTGCCCACCATGGCCTAACAAAGAATGATAAAGAGGCGTTGAATGAGTATTTGCAATACATGCGTCAGAAACTCGGTACATTGCGCTTGCCGTTGATTCGGGAAAATGTTGGCCTGGTCAGCGCGGCGATCAACCGTGTGTTTGTCCCTTTGTCGTTGCGCGATGAGCAGGCCGAAGAGACCGCAAGGAAAAAATCGGAGAGACGCGGTTTTAAACTTAACCTGAGGCTCGATGTCCATGAGGAAACTACAGAAACGATCAAACCTATCGACTTCAATGACCTGTTTGCGCGTTATCGTCGTTTCATACTGATTGGATTGCCGGGAACGGGGAAAACCACTCTCCTGCGGCGAGCGGCTTTGGCTTTTGCAGACGGTCGCAACGCGGAAGATTTGAAATGGAAAGAGCCAATGTTCCCAATATTCCTGCGCCTGCATAATTTTGGTATCTTTCTCGATGAGAACCGGGAAAAGTTCTGTGAACCGGCAGCCGGCTCGATCATTGCCTACATGGAACAACATCTGCGCAATGATGAGAATATTAATCTCCCTGCAGATTTTTTCGAGAAAAGGTTGAATGGAGGCAAATGCGTCGTTTTGATGGATGGCTTGGATGAAATCTCGGACAATCGTATGGAGGTCGCACAGCATATCAGCCGGTTTATCGAAAAATACTCCCCTGGTGGCAACCGGTTTGGAATTTCCTCGCGACCAAAAGGATATTACGATGAAGAAGTCCAGTTGCAGTTTGCCGATAGCAACCTTGCCGTTGCAGTCGTAAATCCCTTGACGCCACAGGGAATCAGCCAATTGATCAAAAATCTTTTCCCATTGATCGAGCCTGACCCTGTTCAGCGTGAGAAGGATATCAAAAATCTTACGCAGAAGATTTTGTCCCATAAAGATTTGGCTGAATTAGCCAGTATTCCTTTATTTTGTTCCACTCTGGTGCAGGTTTACAAACATCACGGAGCAGACTTGCCGCAGCGCCGCGTGGACGTGCTGGCTGAAATCGAGAACCTGCTCTTGGGATTCTGGTATGTTCAACAGCGCGAATTACGTGACGCGGGAAAGTTGGCACGTGCGGATGGCACAGACCAGAGATATGACGGCGCTGCCGAGGCGGTTGAAATAAAGCGCAACCGCCTTGCTCATCTCGCGTTCCACATGCACGCGGATTTAAGACAGGAGACGGTTTCAGACGAGGATGCCAGAAAAGCTATCGAGAATTATCTTGTAGAGCAGGAGGGCGCTACAACTATCGAAGCCAAGCGCTGGGCCAAGAAATTCTTACAGAACGCGCACGAACATAGTGGCCTTTTCATGGAAAATGAACCGGGAACCTATGCTTTCATCCATAAGAATTTTCTGGAGTATTTTGCTGCAACGGCCTTGATCACTGACCAGGATGATCCAGTTCAGATCATTCTAGACAACATCCAAGACCCCTGGTGGGATCAGGTGATCTTACTTGCATGTGCACATCGCGACGCAAACAATCCCTTCCGACGGGATATCATTCCTCGTATCTTGTCGCTTGCGGGACAATTAGAGCGCGGCAGTCCGGCTTGGAGCCGCGTATTAATGATGGCTGGCGGGATTGCCCGCGACATGACGACCCGCCTGCCAACACCCAAGCGCCGGGAATTGGAACAGGTGCTGGAACAGGCCGCCAAAGATGAACTTATATCCCCACAGGTTCGCGCTGACAAAGCCGATGCTCTCGACGAACTCGGCTACACTCCGGAAGACCTGTACCATTTCATCAATATCCGTAGTGACGACTTCAGTCGTTCTGGTGCGACTGAAGTCGCCACTACGGAAGATTTTTATATCGGGAAATACCCCGTCACCAACCTGCAATACGAACACTTCCTCGAGCGGAAGAATTTCGAAGACAAAACCCTGTGGTGCGGCTTCCCAAAATTCTCCGAACCGGACAAAGACGGCAGGATCGAGCGCCTTGACGATTGGGGTGCAGAAGGCTGGGATTGGCTGCAAGAGATGCTAAAGCGCGAACGAGAAGATGTACAGGATGGTATCTTATTTCCCCGCTTCTGGCGTGACCCGCGTTTCGGCATTGCCCGCCGGGCTGCCCCGGTGGTGGGCATCAGCTGGTATGAAGCCAATGCCTATTGCAAATGGCTGGCAGCCAATTGGGAAAATTTGGAAGAAGGAAAACTCGGCCTGGACAAACCAGGCGAGCTGCGCCTGCCGACCGAAAAGGAATGGGAGACTGCTGCGGGTGGCACCAGACTCCCCTCTTCCTCAGGGAGAGGGGGCGGGGGTGAGGGCCGTTTTGCCTGGGATGAACCCGGCGAAGTTACATCCGGTGACGAAGTGCTCCGCTTTGCCAATACATCTGAAAGCGGCATCAACCGCACCACCCCGGTCTGGATGTATCCACAGGGCGAGAGCTATCCTTATAAACTGATGGACATGTCCGGGAACGTCTGGGAGTGGCAGGCGAATTTCTATGACAAAGATCATGATGTTTTAGGGTTGCGCGGCGGCTCGTGGAACGACCTTATGGGGCTCGCGCGTGTCTCGGCCCGCTCCTACTTCTATCCCCCGGGGCACCTTTGGAGCCGCATCGGTTTTCGTTTGGTGGGGGTGTTCCCGCCCAGCTAGCTCTTGGTTCCTGTGGCCTGTTTCCTGCGTTCTGTTCGTTTCCCGCCGTAAGGCGGGAAAATTTTATGAAACCTTGAAAGGAGTCTATGAAAACGTATAAACATCTTTACCCGCAAGTCTGTGATTTCGAAAACCTGTACCTGGCCTATCGCAAAGCCCGCAAGGGCAAGCGCGGCAAGGCCTATGTGGCCGGGTTCGAGCGTTCTTATGAGGAACAGATATTCACCTTGCAGCACGAATTGCGCGCAAAAACCTACCGGCCGGGCGCGTATGCCAGCTTTTTCGTCCATGAACCCAAAAAGCGCCTGATCTCGGCTGCGCCGTTTCGTGATCGTGTGGTGCACCATGCCCTGTGCCGGGTGATCGAGCCAATTTGGGAGTCGCGCTTCATCGATACCAGTTACGCCAATCGGGTAGGCAAAGGCACCCACCGCGCGCTTGACAAAACCACTGCGTATGCCCGGCGTTACCGCTGGTTCCTGCAGTGCGACGTACGCCAGTTTTTTCCATCCATCGACCACGCGCTTTTACGGGAGGAACTTGCCCGACTGATCGCCGATGAGGAGGTACTCTGGCTTTGCGATGTCATTCTGGAAAGCGGGGTTGGTGTGCTCAGCGAGCAATACGATATGGTCTGGTTTCCGGGCGATACCCTGCTAGCCGCCTGCCGCCCACGCGGGCTGCCCATCGGCAATCTCACCAGCCAGTTCTGGGCGAACGTCTACCTCAACCGGTTCGATCATTTTGTCAGGAGAGAGTTGAAATGCCGCGCCTACGTGCGCTATGTGGACGATTTCCTGCTTTTCGGGGATGATCTGGAACAGCTTTACGCCTGGCGCGCAGCGATTATCGAAACGATGGCTTCTTTGCGTTTGACCATTCACGAGGAACGCGCCCAGGTCTTTCCGGTAAGCAGCGGGGTTCCTTTCCTTGGCTTCCGGCTTTATCCCGACCATCGGCGAGTGAAGAGCCGCAAAGTGATTGCCTATCGCCGCAAACTGCGCCGGATCTTGTCCGGAGATTTCACCTATGCCGGTCTGACCTCCAGCGTGCAAGGCTGGGTCAATCACGTCCGTTATGCGGATAGCTGGGGGTTGAGGCGGGCAATGTTCGATTTTTCAGTCGGGAGAAGATAGATATGGATGAGTCGCCGCTTTTCGTCCGCACCCACGATTTCTTGCTCTGGCTCCTGCCCCAGGTGCAGAAATTCCCCCGCAGCTATCGGTTCACACTGGCGGAACGTGTCCAGCGCGCCGCCATGGATTTTCAGGATTTCATCGTATCAGCAGGGAAATCCAAGGGAGAAGAACGCCGCTCCTGGCTCCAGAAGGCGGATATTGCTTTGGAACAACTTCGCTTCTGGCTGCGGTTTTCCAAAGACCTTGACCTGTTTCGTATCAATCAATATGAACACTCAGCCCGTTTGCTGGTCGAGATGGGCAGATTGTTAGGAGCGTGGATTAAGCAAGCCTGAGGGCTTGTTTGATTGGGCACAGGCCATGGGGTTGCGCGGCGGCTCGTGGAACAACAATATGGAAAACGCGCGTGTCTCGGACCGCAACAACAATCACCCGAATAACAATTGGAACAACAACGGTTTTCGTTTGGTAGGGGTGTTCCCGCACAATTTTGTCTGCCGGTAGTTTGCGCAGTTCATGGACTGGCAACGAGGCAAAACTGGCTGGTCTGCTGCCCGGCGAACCCTCAATATTTTTCCTTTCCTAAGAGGAGATGAACGGAATGAGGGAGCCAAATACAAAAAAGCCCCGCCTGTTCCAGTAGCCGGAGGCGTACCCTCTGGGTAGCCAATGGTGACCGTCCAGGCGGGGCAACCCTTGCATAACGTCCCGAGGGTTGGTTGTCTGTCACGCGTGTGTCTCGCATGAAACCTGCGGGATGCTGAACGCCTCGAAGCGGCAATCGAGGGGCTGCTGCACACGCGCACCTCGACTACGGTGCAAACAACGCACCTCCGCTCGGTGAGGAGTAATTTCATAAAAAACCCCGCCCGTTTCAACATCCGGGCGGGGCAACCCTTAAATAACGTCCCGAAGGTTGGCTAAACGGTACGCGCGCTTTTCGAAGGAAACCTTCGGGACGTTTAAGCTGGCTTTATTTTGTCTTCACCGCGATCTTCCTGGCCATCGCTGCCTGGGCTTTTGGCAGCCGCAGGCGCAGGACGCCCTCGCTGACGGTGGCCTCGATCTGGTCCCGGTCGATCTCTTCGGAGAGACGGAAGCTGCGCTGGTAGTCGCCCTCCTCGTACTCGGCATACGCGACATCGAAACCACTTGGGATAGCCGGCTCGACGTAGGCAGTAATGGAGAGGACATTCTTTTCCAAAGTTATATCGACCGTCTTCTCGTTTGCGCCAGGGATGTCCGTGAGAACGATAATATCCTTTTCGGTTTCATAGATATCTGCCCTGGGCACGAAACAACGGCGCGAACGGGTGCGTTCCATTGCATCCGCAGGAGCTTCTTCCTGTTTCTGTACTTCCATGGTTCGATCTTTCTTAGCCATAGGTATACCTCCGCATTCATTTGCTCTTGATCGTGATCTTCCTGGGCTTGTCCGCTTCGGCGCGGGGCAGGGAGATCAGCAGGACGCCGTTTGCGAAGCTGGCTTCCACCTTATTGGTGTCCACCATGAAGGGCAGTTGGACCGTCCGGCTGAAGGTGCCGTAATTTCTCTCGCGGCGATGGTAGCGCGCATCCTTGGCCACTTCATCCGGCTTGCGCTCGCCGGAGATGGAGAGCGCATCCCCAGTGACGTCTATCTCGAGATCATCGGGGTGAACGCCGGGCATCTCTGCGCTGATGAGCTGGCCCTCCTCGTTCGTCCAGATGTTGATGGCGGGATAGCTGGGAGAATTGAACACGCGCCCCCGGCTGGTTGTGTCGAAAAGGCGGTTCATCTCGCGCTGGAGCTGGTCCATTTCCTGCCATATACTGGGCCTTTGAAATCGTCGGTACATAGCATTGACCTCCTTGGATGGAAAAATGATGTTCAGCCTTAGCGTCTATCAGTATAGAAATCTGTTGTTAAAAATAAATCGATCGGGTGTTAGAGAAGCGTTAAATTTCCCGCCTTTCCCGTCATGAAAATGCAAATCCTCCCGACAAGCTGGCTACCCACTCGGGAGGATTATGGTTTCTCGGCTAACGTTGCATTCACATCGATCTGATCGTTTTCTCTTATGATGCGCAAGGTTACTTCGTCTCCGGCTTTGTGGTTTGCGACTGCCGCTTGCAAATCATTCAAGTCAACGATCGAATCACCATCCAGCGCAACAATGATATCGCCGCCGACCAACACCTGCTCCCCGGCGATGACGATGGATTTGAAACTGCCACGCAAGCCCGCTCGATCTGCCGGGCTGCCAGCGACAACCTGTTGAATCAAAACACCGCTCTGCCCTGCGGGCAGATTCATCGCACCGGCAATTTCGGGAGACATCGTCACGCCAAGGATTCCCAGCCATATGTTTCCACGGCGAGTGCCTTCCTCGACCACATCCCCGGTTTGTGCACCGGTGGGGCGTACACCCAACGTCAGTTCTATGCTTTCCCGCTGACCATTGCGCAACAGCGTCAGGGTAACCGTTTGACCCGCTTCTGTATAACGGGCCAGGTAAGCGGTCAGGTCTTCGAAATCCTGAACAGGTTGCGAATCTATCCTTATGATCACGTCACCACCAACGCGGCGATCCTGGCCATCTATGCTGACAACGCGATCAGAACCAACCAGGCCTGCTTTTTCCGCCGGCCCACCCGGAATCACGTCAATAACAAGCGCACCGCGCTGCCCTCTATCCAGCATCATGTTCTCAGCCATATCACTATTGAGGGTGGTGCCACGGATGCCAACCCAGGGATGTTCGTAGAAACCCTGTTCGATCAAAGCCGGAACAACCTTCTGGACGATAATGGACGGAATTGCAAACCCAACCCCGGCATTGGCCCCCGAGGAAGATTCGATGGCTGTCGGAACACCGACGAGTTGACCTTGCATATTCACTAGCACACCGCCGGAATTGCCAGGATTGATGGGCGCATCCGTCTGGATCACGTCCGGGATGGTGTAGGTCGATCCTTGTAATTGGGTCTCGTTTACCGGCAAGGAACGCCCCAGAGCGCTGACGATCCCTACGGTCATACTCCCTTGCAAACCAAAGGGGTTCCCAATGGCAGCCACCAGTTGACCGACTTCTATCCGGGTTGAATCTGCAAGTTGAATCGGATGCAATTGTCCCGCAGGATGATCCACCTTGACAACAGCCAGGTCGCTATCGCGATCAGCACCGACGACCTCGCCTGCGACACTGGTGCCATCATAAAAAGTTACCTTGATCTCTTCGGCGTTCTCGACAACATGATTGTTAGTGACAACGTGGCCTTCCTTATCCCACACAAACCCAGAGCCCAAGCCGGAGCGCCGAAACTTGCCGCCGCTGTCAGGAGGAAGTTGGAACGGAAAGGGGAAAGGAAAGTCTCTGCTTTCCGGCACTGTCCCCTGTTCCACAACCTGCGTAACCTGGATATTGACCACTGACGGCAGAACCTGCGCATATACGCCGCTAAAGCCCGTCTGGATTGTTTCCAATTCACTTGAAACCTCGGGTCCCAAAGTTGGATGGGGAGTTGGTTGCGCTGTCGGTCTCGCCGTCTGCTCGCCTGCGTTGAAATTATCGATCACATCCAGGATTGGTCCGAGCACGCCACAACTACTAAGGACAAGCGGCACAATAAGGAGAAAGGTGATGGCTACTACTTTGAATGATTTTCTTTTCATTAACATACCTCCGAAAGGTCCCTACCTGCAACTTCTGTAGAACGGATCATGTGCGTATCTCCCTGCGCTGGAATGAAATATAGCTCAGGGCAAACAATAATATGGTCACTGCGATCAGACCAGTGAGATGCGGCCAGGTCAGGATCAGGCTTTGGCCCACCGGCAGCGGCGCACCCAAAATCGCGCCTTCCAATTCGAATGGAAGTATCAAGCCCAGGGTGCGGACCGCAGGGTTCAATAATCCGACTGTGGCTTCCACAAAGAGTGTATTCGGCGAGAAACGGCTTAACATCAGTTCCAGGCGCGCCTGGGCTAGCGCCTCTGAGAGAAAGCCGAAGCGGACTGGCCTCAATGATTGGGCTGCCAGACTGACCAGGATTTCCCAAAATGCGGTGAAGAACAACCATACAGCGATGGAGGCCAGGGCGGCGGTAGCCGACTGTCGGAATAAAGTAGAAAACAGCAATGCCAGAGCCATCCAGAAACCGCCATATACAATGGTCGCTAGCAAAAACAGCATACTACGGGCTACCTCCTGACCAGTGGGAGGGACGCCCAAGCCGAGCAGGCCGATCCCGAAAATTAGCAGCCAGATCGCAGCCAGGACCAGGGCGAGGGTGAAGAATGCTCCCAGAAACTTCCCCAGAAGCAACGCGTCCCGGTAGATAGGCTGCGATAACACCCGCGATACCGTCCGGCGGCTGAACTCACCGTTGACGGCATCGAAAACCAGGGCAATGGCGACCAACGGAACCAGGAAACCCAAAAACCCTGCAAAGGCTGGCAACGGTTCACGAGCTGTGGTAAACAAGCGCAAGAACAGGAATTGATCCTGATTGCCGGTCCCCGAAATTTGCTGCAAAGCTGCATAGCCAGTGCCTATCGCAGTAAGCACGATGAGGATTTCGAGTATGCGCATCCGGGCGCTGGTCAGGTGGTCGGCCATCTCTTTGGTAACGACAGCCCACAAACCTGTCCAGGGCGAACCTTCCCGAAACTTTCGTTTATTTTCCATGAGCATGATTCACCTCCTCAAAGTAGGCGTTGTAGATATCGTCCAGGCTCAAATTTTCGATATTCAATGAAGTCAATTGAGCGCCAACATTGACGATTGTCCTGGCGGCTTCGGCGCGGAGGTCCTTCGTAGCTACGATCGTGTATAGATCAGGGGCTTTAAAATTGACCTCCACAACACCCGGAAGATTGCGCAATTCTTCCAGGCAGGCAGCCCCGGAGCCGTTTGCGCGCAGGCGCAAGTGATAACCGCCTCCCAATACCTTCTGCGCCAACTCAGTGACCGTACCTTTCAATACCATGCGACCCTGGTGGAATAAACCCACCCGGTCGCATATTTCCTGAACCTGGTGCAGCAAGTGGGACGACAACAGGATCGTGATCCCGGACTCCGCCAGTTCCCGGATCAAATCGAGAAAATCGCGGGCAAGCTCAGGGTCCAATCCCTGAGTCGGCTCGTCCATGATGATCAGTTGGGGATTTTTGATCAAGACATCCGCAACACCGAGACGTTGTCGCATACCCCTTGAGAACGTTCCGACGCGTTGATCGGCTACTTTGGATAAGCTGACCCTTTCAAGGGATTCGTTGATGCGTTTGTCGGCTTCCAGACGCGACAAGCCGTTCAGTTTGGCGATATAGAACAGATTCTCGCGCGCGGTCAATTCATCATAGAAACCAACCTGATCCGGGATGTATCCCGCTTTGGACTTGATGCTCAATGGTTGCCGGACGGGATCAAACCCCAACACCTGTATCTGGCCGGAGGTCGGTTCGGTAAGGCCTAGCAGCATCAGAATTGTGGTTGTCTTCCCGGCCCCATTCGGGCCGAGAAGACCAAAGACTTCACCTCGTTTCACCTTCATATTCAAGGAATCGACTGCTACAAAATCGCCATATTTCTTTGTCAGGTCCTTGGTCTCGATGACAAAATCGCCCATGCTCCATCCTCCTGCTAAGATCAGCGCCGTCCAAAGCGCATCACCGCCAAGGCCACGACGCCGACCGCAATTGCGATCAAGGCAATTCCGGCGATACCCCACAGTGTCGAGGTGGTGACAGTTATCCGGAATTCAGCCGACTCGGTAGTGCCGTCTACAGGGCGGGCACGTACAGTGACCATATAATCACCGGCCACTACCTTGTCAGCCGGTTTGAGCCTGGCTGTTACTTCCACCTGTTCACCAGCAGGGATTTCAGCGACCACTTCAGGATCGAAGGAAACCGTCCAATTCGAGGGCGCGGAAGAACTCATCTCGATGCCTTGAGCAGGAGCCGTACCGGTATTGCGTATCAGGATCTGGAGCGTGCTTTCCCTGCCTGCGTTGGCCTGACCTGACAGGCGGCCATCCAGGCCCGACACGCTCAGGCTATATTGCCCGGTAACTTCGGCAGTTAGATTCAAACTTGCCTGTAATTCCCCTCCGTTGGCATATACAGTAAAAGGATAGCTGCCTGCCGGAATTTCTACGAGTGGAGTCAATTCGATACTGATGGTCTTCGACTGGTTTGCGCTCAATGGGAAACTGGTCACTTCCTGACCGGAGAGCTTGAATTTAGTCAAGAAATTGGTCGGCGTATCAGCAGTCAAATTGATCATCAGTTCCTGATCGCCTTCATTCTTCAGCGTGGCGTTATATCGGAACGTAGTGCTGGGAGAACCTTTGATAGTGGGCAAATCGGCGTCAAAGGAAAGACTGGCTGGCACTTTTTCTTGAACGGTCAAAGTAATTGGCAGTTCAACCCGCTGTAGCTCACTCTGTGCGAGCACCATGAAAGAAAAAGTGCCGGATCTGGGATTTTCAGGTGGGTCCAGGCGCAGATCAACCGACTCGGAAGAATTCGCTTCCATGAAAACCGATTGGATGATCCGGCCGTTACCCCGGAAAGTGGCGCTCCAACCTTCGGGTATCTCATCCATCCCGATTTTTACCCTCTGTGATTCCCCTGAGGCTTTAAGTTTGATGGTAAGGTTGATCGATTCCCCCAGCTCGACCAACTGATCCGGATAGGCGGTCGAGATGGATAGTCCCTGCCCGCCTTCCTGTGCCAGAGCATGGAGAGGATAGGCCAGGGAAATCAAAACAAGAGAGACGAAGGTAACGATGAATGTAAACGTGCGTTTCATAACTTATCTCCTCGTATGATATGTGGTGTGGGGCACCAGTTTGCCAACACTTGACGAACGAATAGGGTCTCTGGCATCCTGAGAACTGGCTCAGGGAGAGAGACGCTGGTTCTCCTTGCATGCGAGTGCTTCAAAAG
>DAOTXM010000091.1:0-17002 GCA_034435215.1 Anaerolineales bacterium | reverse complement strand
ATGGCTGGGGTGGGGGCCGGGGTCAAGGCCCGCTTACTTTCACCCAATCATAGATCAGGATAACCGGCAACTCATCAAAGGATGCAAGCGAAAATCCCACCTTCCCGCCGGTCAGACCGATGTGCTTCACATCCAGCTTGCGGATGAGTTTTTCGTTGATGTACAGTTGCAGGATGTTTTCATAGCAGTCCAGGCCGATTCCATTGACGGTATTCCCCATTCGAATGCGTTCCGATGTATCGTTGAGAATGGGTGTATAACGGGCAATCCCTTCTGCAAGCCATTGTCCATACAGCAAGTTATAAGTGCCATCACTGGAGATATTGAATTCATACCAACCAGCCTGTTCTCCATAGTTACAAACCAACCCTATGGCGTTCATGTCGCTGCCCCGACTTTCAACGCGAGTCTCGATATGGACACTGTCATATTCGTATGCGCCATAAATGACATACAGCCAGGTATTTGGACTATAGAGTTCAAATATCAATGCACTGTCGTTGTTCAGGATATCCACTCGGCTAGAATCGCCGGAAGCATACAAAGTGGACCAGTAAATTGGCGTTGTGTCAAACTCTTCGGTGAAGTATTTTTCAGGGGGCAGGGGGGTAGCCGTTGGGGATGGAACTGTGGTGGGGGGAATGGTAGCTGGTACGGGCGTAGGGGTGACGCGAGTAGGAGTTACTACGGGGATGGGCGAAGACTCGAGAGTCGCGCCCTGACATGCGGCCAAGAGAAGGAGGCTGATCAAAAGCAATCTTTTCATGGTGGCTCTTGAAATTCAGACTTCCGAAGTCTTGAAGACTTCGGAAGTCTTTTTGCTTAGGTGGAGATGGCGGGAATCGAACCCGCGTCCGAAAGATTCGCGCCGCGGAAATCTACGAGCGTAGCCGGTTGAAAATGTTCACGCAGGGCGCCTCAACTGGCGCGGACTACCCTGAGTTAGCCGCTTGGTCTTTCGCACGGTTAGCAGCATCGCGTGCGGCACTCCGCGTTTGTCTCGCCCGGGCCTGTCCCTGGCGGAGATCGGGGCAGGTGGACGCGGCCTCATCTAGGGAAGCCGACTGTTATGATCATCGCTCTTCGGCTCGCTCAGAGCAAGCTTATGCAGCGAGGGGCATAGCAGCATAGGAAGTGCGGTTGGCACTTGATTTTTTGCGCTGAGTTAACGAGTTCGGCGCCTCTCGGCTCGCATTCCGGGAACAACCTCTCCCGTCGAAGCCTGTCATCCCCAGATCGGGGATACTCCCCTGCACGGGGACTCTCCCTGTTTCCTGGAAGATTCCTTGGCCAGGAAATTTATTTGTAACTACACTGCCTGCCTTTAGCCCTACTTTATTGCATAGGTCTGAGTAGATACATTTGTTTTATTATAACATGCCGATTCAGGATACAATACATACGCTTGCTTGATAGTTGTCTTTATGCTAGACTTTGATAAACTATCCAAGGATAATCGTATGGCCGAAAAAATTCTGATCATCGATGATGACCTAGACACCTTGCGTCTGGTTGGTTTGATGCTACAACGCCAAGGGTATCAAATTGCAGCGGCAACCAACGGGCAACAGGGCTTGGAAAAAGCATTCGAAGATAAGCCAAACCTGATTTTGTTAGACATCATGATGCCAGACATGGACGGATACGAAGTTGCTCGTCGTCTCCGCGCCAACATACAAACGGCCGATGTTCCTATCTTGATGTTTACAGCAAAAACACAACTGGATGACAAAGTGGCCGGTTTCGAGGTTGGTGCAGATGATTATCTGACCAAGCCTACCCATCCATCAGAGTTACAATCGCATGTCAGAGCCTTACTAGCGCGTTCTGCAAAATCGCTCGAAGAAGCAGAAACCGCTCAACACGAACAGCACGGTTACGTCATTGGCTTGCTGGCTGCCCGTGGAGGGTTGGGTGTCACCTCGCTGGCCGCGAACCTGGCTGCCAGCCTGTTCAAGAAAAGCCAGGCAGATGTAATTCTGGCAGAGTTGACGCCCGGGCAAGGAAGTCTGGCGCTTGATCTGGGGATTACCACAGAAAACGGCCTGGCAGTCTTACTTGGGAATGCTCCCACTGAGATCACACGTAATCGTGTTGCCGGACAATTGATCCCACATGATGCAGGTTTTAAGGTGCTCATTGCGTCCAATCACCCGCGTGATTTTCATCTAATCAACCAGATAAGCCAGTACGAAAACGTAGTGGCACGTTTGTCTACCCTTGGGCGGTTCATCGTTCTGGACCTGGGAATGGGTCTGCCACCGTTCGTCCAGCGCTTGCTACCCCTGATCAATGAACTCATCGTTGTGGTCGAAGGCGTTCCCAACACCATAGCCCACTCCCGGGCTTTGATCGATGACTTGATCGAGTTCGGGACAGATAAGAATCACATCGCGGCTGTATTGAACAACCGTTTGCGCTCCGAGAACCTGATGCCCTGGGCAGAAGTCCAGGAACAATTGGGGCACTCGATTGCGGCGACGTTAACCCCTGCTCCTGAACTCTTCGCGCAAGCTTCACGCCTGAACACACCTGCCGTTCTCTGTCAACCGGAAAGCCTGACAAACCAACAAATCAACAAACTTGTGGAGCGGATCACAGAGCATGAGGCCCAGAGAACATGATCGCCTTCTCCAGTCGAACAAAGACAAACATCGAATACGCTGCAGATTTGTTACGGAAAGCCAAATATGCGGTCGTGTTGACTGGTGCTGGCATCTCAACGCCTTCGGGCATTCCTGATTTCCGTTCCGAAGGAACAGGCTTGTGGTCCAGGGACGAACCGCTGGAAGTAGCTTCACTCAGCACGTTTCGCACTGATCCAGAACGATTTTTTACCTGGTTTCGGCCGCTGGCAAGTCAGATCTTCAATGCGGCGCCCAATCCTGCTCATGCCGCGCTGGCCGAACTGGAAAAAGCGGGTTATATCCATAGCATCATCACTCAAAATATGGATGCACTTCATCACAAAGCCGGTTCCAGGAACGTAATCGAAATGCATGGAACACTGCGTACGCTTTCTTGTACACTTTGTTTTCACAAGGCGGAAGCGGACAATTATTTGAAAGCATTTGTCGAACTGGGTGAACTGCCGCGCTGCCCGGAATGTAAGAGTTTGATGAAACCAGATGTGATCCTGTTTGGTGAGCAATTACCTCAACAGGCCTGGTACGCGGCGCAACGTGAATGCCGCCAGTGCGACCTGATGCTGGTAGCAGGCTCATCATTAGAAGTGTTACCGGTGGCCGGTTTGCCCATGCAAGCCATAGACCGTGGATCACACCTGGTCATATTGAACAATGCCACCACGTATATCAATGTCCGGGCGGACGTCGTTATTCAGGAGGACGTGGCTACCGTCCTGCCTGCAATTGTGGAGCAAGTACTCCATGGCTGAAATCAAGACCGAACGTTTGGATAGTTATCTAAGGCTGATCGATATTGCCCGTGATCTGGCTTCGACCTTGGATCTGGATGTGTTGTTGAACCGCATCGTTCAGGCCGCTGCTGATATCACTGCTGCGGAAGCGGCTTCCATCCTGTTGTATGACAATACTGCACGGCAGCTTTATTTCCAGGTGGCCACCAATATCGATGAACCAACCATGCGTGGTTTGGTTGTGCCGTTGGAAGGTAGCATCGCCGGGTGGATCGTGACCAATCGCAAACCAGTGCGCATCGAGAACGTGCATGAAGATGCACGCCACTTTGGCGATATCGAACAGTCAACCGGTTTCCCCTCCAAATCCATATTGGGGATTCCCCTGATCACCAAGAACAAGGTAGTAGGAGTACTGGAAGTCTTAAACAAAAAACAAGGGAAATTCACAACGGGAGACGAAAATTTGTTGTCTGTGTTAGGAGCACAAGCGGCGGTAGCGATCGAAAATGCCCGCCTGTTCCAACAATCGGACCTGATCTCCGAATTCGTGCACGAGTTGCGCACACCGCTGGCCTCGCTCAGTACGGCTACTTATCTGTTGCTGCGCCCCGAAATGTCGCGGGAACAGCAGGAACAGATCGTCACCAACATTCATAATGAGACCCTGCGTCTGAACGCATTGGCCTCATCTTTCCTCGACCTGGCACGGCTGGAATCAGGCCGTGTACAATTCCGCAAAACCACGTTCAATATTATGGATCTATTACACGAGTGCAGTGACGTAATGAGCTCAAAAGCCGAAGAAGACCACATTCAGATTCGGGTAATAGATCCCGAGGGCCCTACATTACTGGAGGCGGATCGGGACAAGATCAAACAGGTCATTCTCAATTTGCTCAGCAATGCGATCAAATATAACCGGAAGAACGGCTCAGTTATTTTAAAGACCGAAATGCAGGCGCATAAAATGGTCATTTCGGTGCAAGATACCGGTGTGGGTATCCCGGACGATGCAATCGGTCATATCTTCGAGAAGTTCTATCGCGTGCGCGAGAGCGAAACAAAAGTCACCGGCACCGGACTTGGGCTTTCCATTTGTAAGCAGATCATCCAGGGGCACGGCGGCACGATCGAGATCAAGAGCAAGTTGGGGATTGGCACGAACATCCTGATCAGCCTGCCGCATGGCGGCAAGACCTTACCCCGTTAAAACACACCGCCCGTCCACCGAAACTGGACGGGCGATTTTTTATGGTGAGACCAGCACTTTGAGCACCCCCGCTTGCGCCGCATGCTCGAACGCTCGTAGCGCCTCTCCCAGCTTGAACTCCGCGGCGATCAACACGCTCGGATCGACCTCCCCCTTTTCCATCAAACGCAGTGCAGGTTCGAATGGCCCGCAACGCGAACCAACGAGGTTGACTTCGTCCACCACGATGGATGAGAAATTGACCGACAGCTCACCCTGATACGTGGATTTCATCACCAGTGTCCCGCGCGGACGAATGGCCTGCCTGGCTAAAGAAAAACCGCCCGGCGATCCGGTCGCCTCTACCACGATATCCCAACGCCAGGGAATAATATCTTCTTCTGTGATCGATTTAATTCCACGATCGGCCAAAATCTTTTTTTGGTGATCATGCCGCGCCACTACGCGTAGCTCGCAGCCTGTCAGCGCCAGGGTCTGGGCGATCAACTGTCCCAGCCGGCCTGCGCCGATCACGAGCACCCGGTCAGCAGGCCGGATCTGCACCTGCTGCTGGATCTCGAGCGCAGCCGCCAGGGGTTCCGTGAAAACCGCCATCTCGTCCGGCACGGATGCGGGAACCAGGTGCAGGTTGGCAATCGGCAGGGTGGTGAACTCGGCAAAGGTCCCATCCCGTTTGGCGATCCCCAGCACGGTCCGGTTTTCGCAATGGGAAGCGCGTCCGTTGAGACATTGCTCACAGCTTCCGCAGGTGACGTTGATCTCGCCTACCACACGTTGCCCAATCCAACCTGGGTCGTCTGCTGCAACCACTTCACCGACGAATTCGTGTCCCGGGATGCCCGTAAACGGATAATAGCCCTTGACCAGCTCGAGGTCAGTGCTGCATATCCCGGCCTTGCGGATGCAGATAAGCGCTTCCTCAGGCTTGACCGGCTCAGGTACATCCCGTAAATCCAATCGAAGGTTTTCCAGCCAGAGAGCTTTCATAGATCGCCCATCGATTCCGATATCGCCCAACGGTCACGCCCGGCATTCTTGGCTTCATACAGGGCCATATCGGCGCGGCTCAGGAACTTTTGCCAATTTTCCTGACCATGCCGGTACTCCGCCACGCCGATGCTAACCGTCAGTTTAATCGTTTCCCCTACATTGATTTCCGTTTCACGAATGCGTCTGCACAAGCGAGCAGCCTGACCCGCAGCTTCCTTCAAGCGGGTGCTGGGCAACACTACCAGGAACTCTTCCCCTCCATACCGCCCGACAGTATCCGGGTCGCGGACGCTTTCCTGCAAAATATTCGCCAGGTGGAAAAGCACTTGATCGCCTACTGTATGGCCGTAGGAATCATTGATGCGCTTGAAATGGTCGATATCGATCATGGAAAGAGAGACCGGCGTTTTGTAACGCTCCGCGCGAATGACCTCGTTCTGCAATTCCTTGATCACCTGCCGCCTGTTCGGCAGGCAGGTCAGTTCGTCGATGTGAGAAACTTCCTCCGCCTGCGCGATCACGGCTTTGAGCTCGATTTCCTTGATCTTTATGATCCGGTTCGCGGCTTCCAGCATTTTTTTCGTTTCTTCGAGTTCGTTGTTGAGGCGCTGGTTCTCAGCCTTTAGATCATCTTTCAAAATCCCCGTCCTTTAGCGAGCGCCCTTCCTGCCAAACTGGCGTTCCAGCATATCCACAGAAAGATGGATCATGGTGGGCCTGCCATGCGGGCAGGTGCGGGGCGAATCGCAGTGTTCCAAATCGGTCAGCAGGGCGCGCTGCTCGTCGCTGGAGAGCGCCTGCCCGGCCTTGACCGCCATCCGTTTACAGACCCGGGCGGCAATGCGCGCTTCCCGTTCGGCCTGCAACGGGGTCTCGTCTTCTTCGAAATCCTCCACGAGCGCGCGCAGTGCGGATGCTGCGTCGCTGCCGGAGAACAAGGTTGGCATGGCACGCACCTGGAATGTGTTCGGCCCGAACGTTTCCACTTGAAAACCAAAGTGGTTCAAAAATTCCACTTGTTCTTCTAAAAATGCGGCTTGCGCGGGCGGCAGGGTCACACTGACTGGCTCCAACAAAACCTGCGAAGGAATATTGCGTTTCTCATGCTGGAGCATCAGATTTTCGAACAGGACCCGTTCGTGCGCGGCGTGCTGGTCGATCAGGTACAGGCCATCCGGGCCTTCGGCAACCAGATAGGTTGCGCCGATCTGACCGATCAGACGTAAAAGTGGAAGGTCGAAAGTTGAATGGGAAAACTTGACCTGTTGCCCTGGAACGCCCTCCACAGGCAACCCGCTTTCCCCCCTTCGATCAGGCTCAGGGCGTGCCTGCAACCTTTCACTTTCGACCTCTCCCGCCATCGTCCAGTCCAGTCCGGGCTCTTTCGGACCGGAAGGCGGACGGCTGTCTCGTGACACCGAACTTCCCCACAACGTCGTTGTCGGCAGGCTGGGGACGGGTGCATAGGCCAGCAGAGCCCGCCGCACTGCACGTTGTACGAAACTGAAGACTTTATCCTGCTCCCGAAAACGGACTTCGGCCTTGGCCGGGTGCACGTTGACATCCACAGCTTCCGGTTCGATTTCAAGGAACAACGCTGCCAGTGGATACCGCCCCACCATCAGCAGGGTATGGTAAGCCTGTGTCAGCGCAGCGTTGAGCGGGATATCCTGCACCCAGCGACCATTGATAAAGAAAGTCATTTCGCGGCGGTTGGAGCGCGTGACCGAGGTGGGGCTGGTGAACCCTACCAGTTTCAATCCCTCGTCTTCTGCGAGGACTTCCAGCATCTGCCTGGCTGTATCCACCCCGTAGAGCATGGCCAGAATCGCCCGCCGGTCGCCATCGCCGGAAGTCTGTAAAGTGACCTTTTTGCCTTCCGCTAATTTGAAACGCACGTCCGGATAGGCCAGTGCATAGCGGGTGATGAACGCGTCGATGGCGCGACGTTCGGTTGCATCCGATTTCAGGAATTTCAACCGCGCCGGGACGTTATAGAACAAGTTCTCCACCTGCACCACCGTCCCGACCGGGGCTCCGACCTGCTCCACCCTGCCTTCCTGCCCCCCCTCTACCCGGATACGCGCCCCGGTTTTAGCATCCGCTGTGCAGGAAGTAATGGTCATGCGGGAGACAGAACCGATCGAAGCCAGGGCTTCGCCACGGAATCCAAGCGTGGAGATAGAAAAAAGTTCTTTGGCGGAAGCAAGCTTGGAAGTGGCGTGACGCGAAACCGCCAGTGCCAGTTCGCCTGCAGGAATGCCGGAACCATCGTCGGCCACTTCGATCAATCGTCGCCCAGCTTCCTCGATCGTGATGGAAATGGATTTTGCGCCCGCATCCAGCGCGTTTTCGACCAGTTCCTTGACCACCGAAGCCGGGCGCTCGACCACTTCACCGGCGGCAATCTGCGAGGCGACTTCGGGGGAGAGGATGCGGATGGGCATGGAAATATTATACCGCCTGCGACTATAATCAGCAGATCATGAAACATTTGGGAAAAGCCCGAACCCTGTTTTCGGGACTTCTTTTGACTTTCGTGAAGTACTGGTAATTACATTTCCATGAAATTTACACTCTCGTTAATGGTACTTTTGGCGTATTTCCTGGCATCCTGCGGAAGAAATGCGCCCTTCCTTGTCACGTCGACCGCTTCGGTGAGTGAAGCACACATCTCGCTTCCAACCCGTACAGCAACACCGACCGCCACCCCTCTACCAACCCTGACCTTCACGCCCGAACCGTACCGGGAATACAGCATCGCATACCTGCGCGCACGAACCTATGGCGGTGGGGCGATCGAAATCACCGAAGCGCTGGGTCAGAATACCGCCTTCACACGTCATTTTTTTTTGCTATGACAGTGACGGGCTGCGCATCTATGGTTTCGCCAATGTTCCGCACGGGGAGGGTCCCTTCCCGGTGGTCATTGCGCTGCATGGCTACATCGAACCGGAAATCTACCAGACGCTGGATTACACCACCCACTACGCCGACGCGCTGGCCAGCGCCGGCTATCTGGTGCTGCATCCCAACCTGCGCGGTTACCCGCCTTCGGACGAGGGGGATAATCTCTTCCGCGTGGGCATGGCTATCGATGTCCTCAACCTGTTGGCATTGGTCAAGGAACATAGCGGAGAACCCGGACTGCTCCGAACCGCTGACCCAGCGCGTATCGGCCTGTGGGGGCACAGCATGGGCGGCGGCATCAGCACGCGCGTGTTGACCGTCAGCCAGGATGTCAAAGCCGCGGTACTCTATGCTGCGATGACAGGCGATGAGCAGAAGAACTACGAAGCCATCTACCGCTGGACGAATTTCTCGATGGGGTCGGAAGAATTGGCAGTTCCGCCAGAAGCACTCGCGCGTATTTCGCCGCTGTATTTTTTCGGGGAGATCACTGCGCCAGTCAGCATTCACCACGGCCTGGAGGATAAGCTGGTGCCGGTGGGTTGGTCGATGCAAACCTGCGAGCGGCTCCGAGCGCTGGGGAAAGCGGTAGAATGTCACTATTATGAGGACATGCCGCACACCTTCTATGGTGCCAGGGAGAAAGAGTTCATCCGGTATACCATCCAATTCTATGACCGGCATCTGCGTGTTCCATAAAAAATATTCCAACATCCTGATGCATCTTTTTGATAAAGCGGGATGTGGGGTGTTGCGGATATTCTTTCGTTTTTCGTGAAGTACTAAGTATCGTGGAGTCTATGCTCGGAAAAAAGCTGCTCATTTCTTGCTTTCTTTTTACAGTGGTTGCTTGCACATCGCAAAGCCAATTTGTGTCGGGAGTGGAACCCACCCCGACGCCGTTCCAACTTGCCCCGACCACAACTGTACTTGCCCCTCCTTCCACATCCACACCGGTTTTGCCTACTGTCACACCGGTTTTACTTCCGGCTGTTCCAGAAGCATATTTGCCATATACCATCGATTATCTCCGCAGTCGCTCTTATGGTGGAGGGCAGATTGAAATGTTGGAAGTCGTGGAAGAAATGGATAAATTCACACGTTACCTGATTCGTTACCCGAGCGATGGATTGAGCATCTATGGGTATGTGAATGTTCCAAAAGGGGAAGGACCATTCCCGGTGGTCATTATGATCCACGGGTACGCGAAACCAGGCGAATATGCTACCTTGACCTATGCAACCGATATGCCCATTTTACTGGCGGATCATGGTTACCTGGTTCTACACCCGAATATGCGTGGCTATCCTCCCTCGGATCATGGTGATACCCTGTATAGAGTAGGATTGGCTGTCGACATCCTCAACCTCATTGCGCTCATGAAGGACCGGGCGTACCTGCCAGGTTGGTTGGAAGGCGCCGACCCAACGCGTATAGGGGTATGGGGACATAGTCTTGGCGGCGGGGTGGCTTTACGGGTAGCCACTGTCAGCCAGGATATTACAGCGATGATGCTGTATTCCGCGATCAGCGGTGATGAATTCAAGAACGCCGAGCTTTTCTATGGGATTACCAAGGAGCAGATCAATCTGACTGAGATGAAAACCCCTCCCGATGTAATGAAGTATATCTCGCCCGTCAATTATTTTGATAAGATTAATGCAAGCGTCAAGCTCTACCATGGCACTGCGGATGAAATCGTGCCGATGGCTTGGGCTGTAGAGACTTGCGATGCCTTGAAAGCAAACGATATCGATGTCGATTGTGTCTATTATTTGGATGCTGCACACGTATTCTATAGCCAGTATCAGCCAGAATTCAATGACAGTGTGCTGGCCTTTTTCAGGGACCATTTGATGGAACCTTGAACATTATGGAAAGGGATCAACATCGCGTGAAATTCACTACCATTTTCTTCGACCTGGACGACACGCTTTACCCGGCCTCCACGGGGTTGTGGGGAGCGATCAAGGAACGTATGAACCTCTATATGCGGGATCGGATGGGGTTCGACCCCGCCGAAATCCCACACCTGCGCGAGAGGTATTACCGTCAATACGGCACGACCCTGCGCGGCTTGCAGGCCCATCACGAAATCGACACACAGGACTTCCTGGCTTTCGTGCATGACCTGCCCCTGGGAGACTACCTCCAGCCCAACCCGGACCTGTGCGAAATCATCGCGGCGCTCGGGACCCGTAACCTGATCTTCACCAATGCGGACACAGCCCACGCCCGAAGGGTATTGAAGGCGCTCGAATTGGACGACTGCTTCGAGAAGGTGGTGGATGTAAACGCCGTTGCCCCTTATTGCAAGCCCATGCCCGAATCCTTCCGTATCGCAATGCGCGTGGCCGGTGAAAACGAGCCGGGCCGCTGCGTGATGATCGACGACCTGCCGCGCACCACCAGAGCCGCGCGGGAGGCCGGATGGTACAGCATTCTGTTCGGGCAGGCTACGCCGCACCCGGATGCCGACGCCACCCTGAGCGCTTGGCGTGATCTGCCAGCCATTCTCGATGGGAGAGTCCCATGAACCCCGATGTCATCCTCGTTATTTTTCTGGTGATCGGGATCGTCGTTGTCTCGAATCTGGCAATGTTTGCCCTGGTGCGCGGCTCACGCGGCATGAACTTCGACTGGTTCAAGAACATGCGCGGCCCTATCGACCGGCCTTTTGAAGGGAATGCACTGGATGAACTGCACAGAAGGGTGGAAGAATTGCAGGATTCTGACAAGGGTGATCGAGCCTGAAAATTCTTCTCTTCCCCAATCTTTTGGGATGATCTAACAAAATGCTTACACCTTTCATACAAATTGCAAATACAGATTTCATCCCTTTTTAATCACCCTGTGATAATCTTGCCTACTAGAACTACTCAGTTCGAGTTGAAATGGAGCGGCACGAACCTGTTTTCAGCGTTCTTTCACGGGCTGTGTCGACCCTGATGTTTCGATTTACTGGTTCCCAGGAGGTACCTGATGGATAATAAACTTATACGCGGGACATTGATCGGCGCAGTAGCCGTCATTATGCTGCTGGGATCGTTCTCCGGCGGTTTCCTGGTGGGACATTTCCTGCCTTTTCGGAGCGATATTCAACCCTTATTTGCCAGCACGCCAGAGACCCCTCCCACTGTATCACCGCAGCAACAATCCGCCACCCCGGATGAACTGGTGACGCTTTTCCAGCCCTTCTGGGAAGCCTGGAATATCGTCCATGAAGACTATGTCGACCAGCCGGTAGATGATGTAACCCTGATGCAGGGCGCTATCCACGGCATGATGGAAGCGCTGGGCGACGAACACAGTTCCTATATGGATCCGAAGACCTTTGAAGATGCCAATGCCGGGCTGGCAGGTGAATATGAAGGCATCGGTGCCTGGGTGGATACTACGGCCGATTACCTGACCATCATCAGCCCGATCCCCGGATCCCCTGCCGAGAAAGCCGGCCTGAAACCGGGAGACAAGATCATTGCCATCGACGGTAACGATATGACCGGCATCGATGCCGAACTGGCGCGCCAGCGCGTACTTGGCCCGGCCGGGTCTACGGTCGTTCTAACGGTGGCACGTGAGGGGGTGGTCGAACCGCTGGAATTTTCCGTCACGCGGGAGAAGATCGTCATCAAGAGCGCGTCCGGGGAGATGCTCGAGAACGACATTGGATATATCCAAATCACGACCTTTGGCGATAAAACGACGCCAGAGCTACGCGCTGCGCTCAAGGAGTTGATGGCGCAGAACCCCAAAGGTCTGGTCATCGATCTGCGCAACAACGGCGGCGGTTATCTCCAGACTTCGGTGGAGGTCGCCTCCGAGTTCATTGGCGAGGGTGTCATCCTGTACGAACAGTATGGTAATGGGGAACGAACCACCTACCAGGCGCTCAAGAACGGCCAGGCCACGAATATCCCGCTGGTGGTGCTGATCAACGAGGGCACGGCTTCGGCTTCGGAGATCGTGGCAGGCGCCATCCAGGACTATGGGCGTGGTAAACTCATCGGTGTCACCTCGTACGGGAAAGGCTCGGTCCAGAACTGGGTGCCGCTTTCCAACGACCAGGGTGCGGTGCGCGTGACGATCGCCAAATGGTTGACGCCCAAGGAACGCACCATTCATGGAACAGGGTTGACCCCGGATGTAGTCGTGGAGATCACGGACGAAGATCGTCAGGCCGACCTTGACCCACAACTGGACAAAGCCATCGAGGTGCTGCTCCAGGAGATCGGCGGAAGCATTTCGCAATAATCGATTTTGCCCTGCGTGAAGTCGCAGGGCGTTTATGAGGTGAAACATGTTTATCTATGACCCAACCTATCTGCTCTTCATGGCCCCGGCTTTTCTCTTGATGCTGCTGACTTCATGGTACGTCAAAGCGGCATACAACAAGTGGAGCCGCGTGCCTTCCAGCAGCCGCCTGACAGGCGCGCAGGTCGCCCAGCGGCTGATCAATTCCTCTGTCTATGTTACCTCGGGGAACGGCCGGGGATTGTTCGATGTTCAGATTCAAGGGATCGGCGGCAACCTGACCGACCACTATGACCCGCGCACAAAGACGCTGCGGCTTTCGCAAGGCGTGGCGAACAGTGCTTCGGTGGCAGCGGTGGCCGTGGCCGCACACGAACTCGGCCACGCCATGCAGGATGCCGAAGATTACCTGCCCCTGCGCCTGCGCGCGGCGCTCGTCCCGGCGGTCAACATCGGTTCATGGCTGGGCTGGATCCTGATCATGGTCGGCCTGTTCCTGAACTGGATCAACGTGGCCTGGCTGGGGGTGCTGGTCTTCTCCGGCGGCGCGCTTTTTGCGCTGGCAACCCTGCCGGTAGAACTGAACGCTTCGGCGCGCGCCAAGCAACTCCTGGCCCAGACCGGCATCATCCAGAGCGAGCAGGAGCGGCGCGGCGTGAACAACGTGCTCAACGCTGCTGCGCTGACCTATGTGGCCTCCCTGGTGACGGCCATCCTGCAATTGTTGTACTTTGCCAGCCTGATCGGCGGGCGGCGCGACAACTGATCACGAAACCCGTCCTGGTCGACGCAAGCAGTCCCATCCCCTGAAATCTTCTGGATTTCGGGGGATTTTTCGTGTGTATAATCGCCCCTATGCGTAAATTCCTGGTCGTGTTGGTATTATTTTTTGGGATTGCCTTTGTGATGCTCAGTCTCAGCGAACTGGAGCAAAGCGTGGAAACCCTGCGGCGCGGCAATCTCTGGTACCTGCTGCTGGCCTTTCTGATCCAGGTCAGCTGGTTTTTCCTGGTGGGCATCACATATCGCTCCATTTATCGCCTGCTGGGGATGCGTGATTCGATCCTGAACCTGACCCAGGTGGCAGCCGCGGCGAATTTTGTCAATGTGGTCATGCCCACTGCCGGGATCGGGGGCATTGCGATCTTCACCAACGCCGCCAAAAAAGACGGGCATCCGGTCGGCAAAGTTACCTTGGCCGCGGCTTTGTTCCTGCTTTTCGATCAGGCTGCCTTCCTGGCCGTGCTGGCGCTGGGCATGATCGTGCTCATCCGCCGCAATGACCTGAACGCGGGCGAGATCACAGCCTCCCTGATATTGCTCTGCATTGCATCCCTGTTGGCGTTCACGCTCTATCTCGGCTCCCGGTCAGAAGAAGCGATGGGAAATTTCCTGGCGCGGTTGGCGCGGCTGGTCAACGCCCTTTTGCGACCCATCCTGCGCCGGAATTACCTGCGCGAGGCACGCGCCCATGAGTTCGCGCGCGAAATGGCCGATGGCCTGGCCTCCCTGCCGCACCGACCGCGCGGCCTGCTCAAACCGCTTTTCCTGGCTTTCTTGAATAAAGGGTTGCTGATTTGCATCCTGTTGTGTGCGTTTCTGTCGTTCCAGGTCCCTTATTCCCCAGGGACCGTCATCGGCGGATTTGCCATCGGGTATTTGTTCATGATCGTTTCGCCAACGCCAGCGGGCATCGGGGTCGTAGAAGGGGTGCTGCCGCTGGCGCTCAGGTCCCTGCGCGTGATCTGGAGCCAGGCAGTTGTGATTACGATTGCCTACCGCGCCATAACTTTCTGGGTGCCATTAGGGGTTGGCGCACTGGCCTTCCGCAACTTGCACCTGGACAGGAAAAAAGAGGAGATTGCATGAAAACGCAAGATGTGTTGCCCGTTGTACTTTCGATCGTCGTCATCCTTCTGGTGGCTGTGCTGGAGAAACAGAGCAAACTCTTCGCCGCCCTGACCGCAACCATGCCGCTGGCTGCCCCGCTGGCCTTGTGGATCGTGTATGCCTCCTCCGGCGGGGACCGAGAAGCCGTCTCGAGCTTTACCTTGAGCATGTTCCTGGGATTCCTGCCCACGCTGGCCTTTATCGTAACCGTCTGGCTGGCGGCGCGCGCCGGGATGAAGCTCGTCCCGATGCTCCTGAGCGGCTACGGAGTCTGGGCGGCCGGCGCAGGGCTTTTGTATCTTTTCAGAAATTTTCTTGGACTGAAATAAGATGGACGCCATTTTCGATTGGTGTGTTGCGGTGCTGGTCTATGGGGCGGGGGTGCTTGGGATCACCTACAAGCAGATCAACGTCTGGGTGTTCGTCATCATCTGGCCGGTCTTCACGCTGGCCTTGCTGGCCACGGTCATCGTACAGGGTGCCCGCATCCGCCGGTTGGAGAAGATTTTGCGTGCAGGGGAACGCGCAACCGCCGGGCAGGAGAAGAACGAATGACCTTTTACATCTTGCGCCATGCAGAGAAGGAACGGGGAGATCATTACAACCCCCAGTTGCGTCACCAGGACGAACCCATCAGCCCAAAGGGTCAGGAGCAGGCGCAGAAGCTGGTGGCGTATTTTTCGGGCAAGGACATATCCAGGATATACATCAGCGCCTACCAGCGGACGGGACAGACCAGCGCGCCGCTTGCCGGACACTTCAACCTGCTCCCGATCGTGGACGAGCGCCTGAACGAGATCGACAACGGCCTGTTCGACGGCGCTACGGAAGAAGAGATCGCCCAGAAATTCCCGGCAGAGTGGCAGGCCTTTCGCGAGAGAAAGACCGATTTCCGCTTCCCGGCGGGGGAAACCGGGGAAGAAGCGCGCAGACGGATCGCTGATTTCCTGGAGGAAAAACGAGCGTTGCACGCGGACGAGAACGTCATCGCCGTCTGCCACGAGGGCCTGATCCGCATCCTGATGTGCCATCTCACGAATAACCCCGTTTATAACCGCTGGAACTTCCACGTGGACTTCTGCGGCATCACCGAACTGGTTTACCAGCCGGAGTACGGGACGTGGAAGCTGATCCGGTTCAACCAGCGCTGTGCGTAGAAGCGCGGGCAGAGGCCTGCGCCGCATCCCCCCTGCGACGTGGGCCTGCCACCGTTTCATTAAAGCGGCTCCGCCATCCTCTGGAAGAGAGGCTCCAGGTCGCCGAAGCGTTCCAGGCGGAAGCCCGGGCGTTCATTTACCTGAGAGCAGCTCGACCCCGTTGAAGTAATCGGAAACGGCCCGCTGGAAGGGACGCCGGTTCCCTGCGGCAGCCCGTTTTTCATAGACGGTGCGCGCGCCCGGATCGGCCATGGCCGCATTGGCATAGGCGATGGCCGCTTTGAAGCGCTGGCGATGGTCCTGCTGCGCCGGGCTCCAGACAACTGCGGTCATGTCGGGGGTTTTCGAAACGATGGTTTCCCCATTCGAGGACCGGCGGAATACCAGGCCGCCCAGCCTGCCTTGGATGCCTTCGATCCAGGGATGAAGAATTGCCTTCGCCATGATTCTGCCTGCTTTCTTCGTGGATGCTCAAAGGTAGCTCAAGGATCCTGTATTGATCCTGTATTCATCCTGTATTCATCCCGGTGGATTAGGATTGGTTTGGATTGTACATGAAAAAAAGAGAAGCTTGTCCCCCGCGCGAATTACAGATTTGCAAAGGAGCGATGGTTTCCTTTGGAAACGTCCCGCCCCGTCCTGACCCGGACGGGACAGGGAAGGATTTGTGTATCAAAGATCACGAGCAGTTGTACTGCGAGCCTGTCAGCAGTGCAATCGCGAAGCATCCCTGTGGGACTGCTGACAAAACACGGAAGACAGGAACCCTTCGGGGCACTCTTTAAGTGGATACGGCTCGAAGGGCGAATTCCGAGCCGCATCTACATTCGAAGGAGCACAACATGCCTGTGTCAAGAGTATACCTGCATTCGGAAGAAATGCACCTTACAGGTGCTTTACTACTCACGGCTTTCTTAAAGTCAGCAATTTCAACTGAAATTTTAAGGAATGAACCGCAAAGAACGCTAAGAACGCCAAGAGAAAGAGAAAAGCTTTGCGCTCATTGCGGGCTTCGCGGTGAACATGACCGAATCGATCAGAACCAAAGTTGTCTGACAGGACTTTAAGAAAGCCCTGGGTTTGACGGCCATTGAACAGGCGGCTGGTCAAGTTACTGCGTTCGATGTAAGCGGTACTCTTGCCGAGCAAGGTGATTACTTCGTCCTTGCTCCCAAAAATCACTTTGAGTTTTGTGCCAGCAAAGCGTCC
>DAOTXM010000090.1:0-6012 GCA_034435215.1 Anaerolineales bacterium | reverse complement strand
ATTGTTATCTATACGCGTGAGAAGAGCATGGTGCTCGCCTCCGAGATATTTCGGGAGCAAAAACAATACGCTAAGTCAAGCTTACAGGGTTACTTGCTGACGCGGAACATTTCCAGCAGTGCTTATTTGCTCCAGATCTACAAAAAAATTCTTGAGAATGGTTATTTCATTGATCCCGATATCCTGCGCTGGCATTACCAGCTCTCAAAGTTTGAAAAGCTTACCCCGCGCGAAGAGAATTGCGCCCATTTGATCGTCAAGGGCCTGAGTAATTCTCAGATTGCCGAACGGATGTCCGTATCCCGCCGGCGCGTAGAAAACCTGATCAATTCACTCTATCAGAAATTCAACATTTTTGGCGACAAGGGGGATCCGGCCCGGCGCGTGATCCTTGCGGAAAGCATCCGTTTGCTGATCAGTACATCGTATCTGAACCAGGAAATGGGCGTCGTAATCGTGGAAGACCAGCAAGTTCAGCGCTTTCAACTTTGCCAAGCCTTGAGTAAGGATAAGCGTTTCAAGGTGCTCGAGGCAGCGGAGGACGGCGAAAGCGGCATCGAGGCAGTCTTACATATGAGACCTGATGTTGTCATCGTTGATATTAATTTACCGGATATGAATGGCTTCGAGGTGACTCAACGAATTCTTGAAGGGTATCATCAGGCCAAGGTTATTTTAACCAGCAGCGAAGAAAGCGCTTTATACAAAACATTGGCCATGGAAGCTGGAGCGGTTTCTTTTGTCCCCAAAGTATTACTTACCCCGGACGAGATTTTCAAGGTTTCTGATTCTTCTGAGAAGTAGGGCTACTCCTCTTTTTTTTCGGACTGTGTCTTATTGGAAGGTTGATTATAAGGCAGGTTCCCTTTCCGGGTTCAGATTCAACTAAAAAACTGCCTCCCAACTGCCTGGACCGGATTTCTATATCGTGAAAAAAGTAATGACCAGTGTTGATGAAATTGTCGATTGAGGTCGGGTCAAACCCCTTTCCATTGTCTGAAACCATTAGGGATAATTGGCCATTTTGAATATCGGCAGCAACCGTCATTTGCGTGGCTTGGCTATGTCTGTAAGCATTGCTGATGGCTCCACTGACAAATCGATAAATTAAAAAGACGTAACCGTGATCCATAATTTGATATTGGTAGAGCGCGTCAAGGTCCAACTGAAGATCGATATTGCTTGCATTCGGATACATGTCTGGCACTGTTTCGTGCACTAACCGGCGAAGTTCTATCCAAATATCACGAATTATTGGAACAGATAAGTCAAACCGCACTCGTCGAATCCGGTTTTCTAATTCCTCGGTCAGCCGGATGAGTTCCGGTTGCCTCATATCCTTTGCAATAATATAAATATTGTCCAGCGGCCTGATGATTTCGTCATGGATGTAGGTTGTGAGCGCAAACCGGTGGTTGTCCTCTGCCTCGATGATTCTGCGGCTAGCGATCTCCAAATCCTGTTGCGTCTTCTTGAGCGCCTTATAGGCTTCTGTTAGTTCAACTACTTGCTCTTTCAAGTTTATGTTCAGATGATCCAGATTTGCATAAGAAGCTCTCAGGTTGTTTCTCATCCGCCGCAGCGCACGCGTGAGCGTGTTTAATTCGTCATTAGTTTTCAAGTCAACAATCGAGGTTTCTAAATCCCCTGAACCAATTTTCTCTGCAGCGATGGCTAACATTCGCAGTGGATTGATAAGCCTCTTATTTAGAAAAATCCACATCCCAGAAATCAGAAGTAAAGTGAGCCCAATCATCAGCGCAAGTTGGTATTGAAAATCAAGCTGACCTGTAATGGGAATGATCAAGCTTAGAGCCAGTAGGGCAAAAACAAGTCCACCAACCAATTGAGTTCCAAGCCGGTTGCTTTCTTGCGCCGGGATGATCGTATTGGATCTTGAAAGGATGGCAGGGGAAATGATTAGTCCCAGGTCCTTGGCTACTTCAAGGTTGACAGCCAATTCTTTTTTCGGGGGTAGAGCAAATAAGATCGATGACAAAGGTTCGTTCTTGAGAATACGGCTGATCATCCCCGCAACGAGTTTGCCAATGCCTTTCATCTCTAGCGTGAACAATGCGCCACAACGCTCTAATTCGTCAAATGTTAATCCGATATAGGGAATATTCTGCTCATGGGCAACAGCGCCCATAAAACTGGCTGCTTGTATTGTGGTCGGGTCCGCCAATCGGAGAATTGCATGGTTCTGCTGGGTATTGAGATAAGCGATTTTTTCTTTGACCTCTTCCGGAGTATAAGCTTCATGGAGAACTATATTTATATTTAGCTTCTTAGCAGCTTCTGATAATGTATGAGCTTCGATATCTACCGACGGAATATTGGGGTTATAAACTCCGTGCACAGTGTCGGGGGTAGGCACTAATTCTGAGATCAAAGATAAGCGCTCTTCGGCAATATCGAGCCAGATATCCCAGACACCAGTTAATTTTCCTTTTTTTCGAAGTCGTTCCAGTTCATTTACTACATTTGGTTCACGGGTTATATGCGTAAAAATGATCGGAATATCGATTCCCTCCGTTCCGCGAAGTGCAATATCTAAAGCTGGGCGGGTCATTGTGACAATCGCGTTGACTCCAGCTTCGGTAAAACTTTCTACAGCTTTTTCACAACGTTTTGTGTCACCAAAACACCGGCAAAGCCAAAGGATAATGGCGTCCTCTTCATAGTAGAAATCACCAATAGATGGAGTTTGGATTTTATTCCCCATCTGTTCTAAGTGTACAACATAACCCAAATTGTGAAGTTCCTGTTCAATCTCAGGGACTTCGTCAATGGATTCTTCAGTAAAGGATAGAATGCCAATGATATACATTTTAGGCTTTGCATTTACAACACATATTGTACAACATCTTAATAAGGATTCTTAGGTGATCTGCATTATAATTTCCTTGAGGATCATTATGCAGCTTGAAGAGATCAAAAAAAAGAAGCAACAACTTTATCAAATTGCTTCTAAGCATGGGATATCCAGAATTTACGTCTTCGGATCTGTCGCACGCGGGGAGAGCAAGGATGTCAGCGATGTCGACTTCCTTATTGAGATGGATGAAAATGTTTCAGCTTTTGGTGTTGGCGCATTTCAGTATGAGGTCCAGCAACTGTTGGGGATACAGATCGATGTGATTCCAACCTTTGCCCTTCAAAACGTTGAAGATCAATCTTTTGTACAGGCTGTAAGATCAGACTCAATTGCTATATGAATGACAAGAAAAAATTACGTGACATTGTAGATGCAATCGAATCGATTGAAGCTTACTCAGTTTCCAGCTACGATGAGTTTCTTGCCGATGACAAGACTCAGGATGCCATTCTTTACAACCTAATTATTAGTCGTGACGCACTTGGTGTACTACCTGACTCCAGACCAGGCTCAATTACAGCGTACCCTGACCGCTATCCGACTCAATAAACCGATAGAGCAGCTTTCGTCAGATGAAGTTGCTCCGCATGGCACATATTTCACCAGCCAGGAAGAGATGCAACGGCGCTTTTCAGGCTTCCAATCTGCCTTGGAAAGAACACAGGAGATAGCCGAACGTTGTAAGTTCGACCTGTCACTGGGTATCGCTAATATGCCCAAATTTCCCTTGCCAGATGGCATGACGCAATCTCAATGTCTGCGTCAAAAAGCCGAAGCCGGTGCGCGGCAATTGTATGGAAATATCACGCCAAGCATCCAGGCACGTCTGGACCACGAACTGGAAACCATCGCTCGCATGGGTTACGAACCGATCTTTCTGATCGTGGAAGATGTACTCAACTTCGCAAAAGAGACCGGCGTACCCTATTCATCACGCGGCTCGGCAGCATCTTCCCTGGTAGCACACTGCCTGGGGATCACAAGCCCGGACCCGTTACGGTTGAACCTGTATTTCGAACGCTTCCTCAACCCGGCCCGCCAAACACCACCGGATATTGACACAGACTTGTGTTCCCGTAGAAGAGACAGCATCATTCAGCATGTCTTCGACAAATACGGAGCAGACCATGTGGCAATGGTAGGGACGATCAATCGTTTCCGCCCGCGCTCTGCCCTGGGTGATGTCGCCAAGGCTTATGGCCTGGAACCAAAACAAGTGCGCGAGATGGTGGAAAAACTACCACATTCCTTTTAGGCACGCAGGCAGGAAAGGGATAGCGATGGGCAACCGCTTTCTCCCTTTGCAGAATTGCGCCAGGTTTATCTCTCTGAAAAATATCAAAAAATATTCAATGATGCCGAAGCCATTCTCAAGCTGCCGCGCCATCTGTCGATGCATCCGGGCGGTCTGGTGGTCGCGCCCGGTCCGGTCACTGACTTGGTGCCTGTCATGCGCTCGGGTGGCAAAGGTGTGATCATCACGCAGTTGGATCTGGAAGCGGTGGAAGCCTTTGGACTGGTCAAGATCGACCTGCTGGGCATTCGTGGCCTGACCGTCCTTGGCGATGTGGCCGAGTTCATCCAGGAAAGCAAATCTGATATTTATCCAACTCCACTTTCAGTCCTTGACTCCACCCCTTCCGATAACCGCCGGACCGCCGGCCTGGTCGAGCAGGGACAGACTATCGGCTGTTTCCAGATCGAAAGCCCTGGCATGCGTGCCACTTTGCGCGAAATCCACGCCCGTAACGAGGATGACATCATGGCAGCCCTGGCTCTGTACCGTCCTGGGCCACTCACGGGTGGACTGAAGGATGCCTTTGTTCGGCGTTTCAAAGGCGAAGAACCGGTGCAGCATCTGCATCCTGCTCTAGCGCCGCTGTTGGATGAAACCTTCGGCGTGATCCTATACCAGGAACAGGTCCTGCGCATCGCCCATGAATTGGCCGGCTTTAGCCTAGCCGAAGCGGATCTGCTCAGACGTGCCATGAGCCATTTCGACCCTGGGAAACGTATGCATGAATTGCAAAGGAAATTCGTCACGGAAGCGCAGTCTCGCAGCGGTGTGCCGGTTGAGATGGGTGAGCGAGTCTGGGAAATGATGGCTGCATTTGCTGGATACGGTTTCCCGAAAGCACATGCTGCCTCCTACGCAAAGGTCGCCTGGCGTTCGGCTTGGTGCAAAACCTGTTTCCCGGCCGAGTTCATGGCGGCGGTACTAGCAAACTGGGGTGGGTACTACAGCCAGCGCGTCTACCTGAGCGAAGCGCGCCGTCTGGGACTGACTGTCCGCCCACCACACGTCAATTATTCTCGGCGCAACTTCGCAGTTGGAATGGTGGACGGAGAGAAGATACTCTTCATGGGATTGGATCAAGTTAAACACCTGACCAGTCGAACTATTGAGAAGATCATCCGCCTGCGTTCGTTCCATTCTCTGGAAGACTTCCTGAGCCGGGTCGATCCGCGCCCGCAGGAAGCCGAATACCTGGCAAAAGTTGGGGCACTGGATGGACTGGGAACCATTCTCGCCATCCTGAAACGCCTGGGTAGTGGCTGGATGGCAGGGCAGATGAGTCTGTTCTCTTTGAATGAGTTGGAAGGGGAAGACTGGAATCTGGAAGAGAAGATGGCTGCTCAACAGGAACTGCTCGGCATAAGCCTGGAAGCACACCCGTTAGAACTCCTGTCAAACCAGATCGCAAAGTCAGGTGCCATCACGACCGCGGAAGCTGCAGAGCGAGTTGGACAACGCGTGACGGTAGCTGGAATACGTCAGACGTCGCGGCGCAGCAGGACGGCAAGAGGGGAAATGATGATGTTCCTGACTATCGAAGACCTGTCCGGCATGCTGGATGTGATCATCTTCCCGGATGTATACCGGCGAACGAAACTCATCATATCTTCCAATTCCCCCATGCTGATCACCGGCACAGTCGAAACGGATGGGGAGCGGGATGAGCCATTTCTCAAAGCGGAGAAGGTGGAACGCCTAGCATAATCCCTTAGCCCCCTTATCTATCATCCTAATCAGCTCAAATATGAATACCCGATTAATCCTTCAAACCTGATATCACCCCACAGACATCTTCGACAAATGCACTTTTCCACTGTAAACACTTCGTGGAAAAATA
>DAOTXM010000089.1:0-21735 GCA_034435215.1 Anaerolineales bacterium | reverse complement strand
CTCAACTTGATTGAACGAGTTTGGAAGTTCGTGAAAAAGAAATGCCTGTATTCCAAATATTACGAGAAGTTTCCTGCTTTCAAAGATGCCATTTCATCGTGTTTGGCAGAAACTATGACAACGCACAAAGCTGACCTTGATTCTTTGCTAACCCTACGCTTTCAGACCTTTGAAAAAGCGCAATTTGTGACCGCGTGAGGTATACGTATTGGGGTAAAGAGACTTTCGGAATACATGAGACGAACCTGGCATTACTGGCTCAACCTGCTCACCGCTTTTCTGGCTGTCCTGCTACTCTTTGGCTCGGGCAGTTTGATCTGGTTCTCCCACCGCCAGGCGTTGGACTATGTGCACCCTCGCCGGTTGGAGCCTCCCAGCGGTGCGCTCCTTCGCCAGAATGGAATCCCATATCGGGAAATCGAACTGCTGACCTCCGACGGAGTGCGGTTGGCAGCCTGGTACACGCCGCCGCAAAACGGCGCACTGATCTTGGCGGCACACGGCTACGGCGACCGGCGCTCCGAGGATTTCTACAGTCTCTTTGCAGAACATGGCTACGGCGTGCTGGCCTGGGATTTCCGCGGTCACGGCGCGAGCGGCGGTGACCTGGTCACGCTCGGTTATTACGAAACGCTGGATGTGGAAGCGGCGCTGGACTATGCCCTTGCCCAACCGGGTGTGGAGCACATCGGCGGTTGGGGCGGCTCGATGGGTGCGGTGACGATGATCCGCGCGACGGCCAAACGTCCCGAAATCGAAGCGCTGGTGGCGGACAGTCCTTTCGCGACACTGGAGGATGAGCTGAACTTGCGTGTCCCGTTCCCGCTGCTGAATCCGCTCATCCGCATCTTCGCCGAACGGGAGACCAGTCTCCGTCTCGACATGGTTCGTCCGATCGATGATATCGGCCGGATCAGCCCGCGCCCGGTATTTTTCATCCAGGGCATGCGTGATACGATGATACCTTTGGATTCTGCTGAACAGCTTTTCGAGGCTGCTGGTGAACCGCGCGAACTATGGACGGAACCCGATGCGCCGCATCTGAATATGTATTCGTATTACCGCACGAGATATACGAAGCGCGTGATCAATTTTTTCGATACGTATTTGTTGGGAAAAAGGCAGTAACTATGAATCCATAACCGCCAAGGTACCATGTTCGTCAATGTGCACGTAAAACATGTCAGGGACAACCCGCGCCCATTTTCACGGTACTTTCTGACAACCTTGCATATCGGGGTCAGACCTGCTCGAAGCGCTGTACGGGGACGACGAACAGCGTGGCGCGGCTTTCTCCCGACCCCGATTTGCCCAATCGCTCCCGAATGACCTGGATGCCAGCCTCCACGCGGTCATCATCCGCCCCGATCAGCAAGGTCACCACGCCGCTGCGCAGGAAGCCGCTGGTGGAGGCGATGCGCGTTACCCGGAAATCACTGACCGTCAATGCCTGGGTAACGTGTTCAGCATCCGCATCTTTGACAATCACGATGATCATCTTCATGGCTATATCTCCTCGAAGTGCTCCACCGGCAGGGCAAAAATGGTCGCGCCGCCGACCGTCACAGGGACGGGGGTGGGCAGGGGCATGGGCGCGCCCTCTACAGGTAGAGTCAGGTATTCCACCCGTTGGCGACAGGCTTTGCGCAGAGTTTCGATCAGGTTGGCTTCCAGGTCTTGCGGCAAACCGATGAGTAAAGTCGCATTCCTACGGCCGAGAAAACCGCCTGTGCTGGCCAGGTAAACAACCGGCGCGCCAAGAGACTCCGCCGCGCTGGTAGCATTTTCGATGTCCTGTTCCTGCACGACCGCCATAAATAATAAGTGAATGGGCGAACGGAGAGACATCATTTTTCCTCTACATCTGTTCGAATTGATCTACCTTCAGTACGAAGACAGTAGCGCGCTTAAAGCCGGGGTCGATGGCTGGAGCGCAATGTTCGCGGATAAGTTGGAGGGCGCTTTCAATGTGTTTTTTTTCGATGCCGATCAACAGAGTAGAAGTTCCGCGCCGCATGAAACTGCCTGTGGATGCAATCCGTGTAACGCGAAAATTTGCCTCCAGGAGGGCCTTGAGCACCTCTTCGACATCTGCATCGCGTAGAATTGCAATGATCAACCGTTGTTCAGAATTCATCGTACGATTCTACCTCGAACAAGAATATAGTTGCCCCACCAACAGTCACTTGCGTTGGTGTTGGCATGGGGAAGGTGGCGCCGTACAACGGTGACGGAACGTATTCCACACGTTGCTGGCAACTGTGCTCGAGCGCTTTGACGGCCGCTTCTGTACGTCCTTCTTGGATGCCGATCAATAAAGTGATATTTTTTCTGCTCAGGAAACCGCCCGAGCTGGAAAGCCGGGCTACCGAAAACCCGAGTTTGTTCAAAGAACCAAGGGCATTCTCCAGGTCTGCTTCTTGAATAATTGCGGTCATCAAATGGGTAACGGGCGCTCTGGATTTACCAAAGCGCAGCAATTCCGGCCAGTTGTAGCTTTGATCGGTCAGGGCTGAATCTACTTCGCCAACCAGTTGGGAATAGGTTTCTTCGGTAATGACCCCGTCGCGCAACAAGCCAGTCAGGGCGCTACGCTGGGCGCGCAGGGCTTCGCGGTGGGCGGTATCCAATTCTTCAGCTTCTACAGAAGGATAAGAAGCAATGACTTGCTTGACCGCCTCTACCAGGGTGTCGTTCCTGCGCTCCATGACCGGCGCAAGTCGTTGCCAGGTGTGCTCGGAGATCAGTCCCTGTTGGTTCATGCGGCGCAGATAGTCGAATGCGGCGCGACTGGCCACGAAACGGGCATGGCGGCGTTCGTATTCTTCCTGAATTTGTGAGCGTTTGACCAGTTCAAGTTTTTTGATCACCCAGTCCATGGAAATGCCCTGGATCAACAATGTGAACAGCACGACACCAAAGGCCATATTGCGGATGAGCGTGACTTGTGTCAGCGTCTCAGGCGCAATATCCACTGGGAGCGTCAATGCCAATGCCAGGGCAATCGCCCCTCGCAGGCCGCCCCAGTACAGGACATGTTTCCACTTGGTGGAAATCTCCCTGTTGAAGAGGGAAAAGCCATAGATTCCCAGAGCGCGTGATAACAAAACTGCCAGAATGCCGATCCCGATGACGGGTAAATTATTGCGCAGGTCTACAATGTCGATGGTCAGGCCGATCAGCAGAAAGATCAGGGAGTTCGCCAGGAAGGCGGCGTATTCCCAGAAGTTGAAGACCACCACGCGCGTGGTCGCAGACATGCCGCGCGGTCCGACGTTGCCATTCACGATGCCGGCTGCTACCACGGCCAATACACCGCTGACGCCCAGCACATGCTCGCCGATCAGATACGAGCCAAAAGCCAGAACGGTGGTCAATGTGGTTTCCACTAACGCATCATCGATGCGACCGATAATCTGTGAAGCAAACATTCCCAGCACCAAACCGGTCAGAACGCCGCCGCCAGCGACTTTCAGGAATTCAGCGATCCAGAGTCCCGGACCAGAAGCGGCGAAATGAGCGGGTTGATTGAGTGTCGTAATCCCTGCAATTGCCAGCATGATGTTGAACATCACAATGGCGGTGCCGTCGTTGAAAAGGCTCTCTCCTTCCAGGAGCACCTGCAGACGTCTGGGAACCCCTAGCCGCCGGAAGAGCGCCACCACTGCCACAGGGTCGGTGGCTGCGATCAATGCGCCAAAGACCAGTGCAAGTTCGATGGAAATGCCAATGTTGGCTACAAAAATCAAACCGCCCACAAGCAGGGTGGTCAGGATAACGCCTGGAACTGCCAGTGTCAGAATCAAACCTAAATCGCGGCGCAAATCTTCCAGGTGCATGTGGAATGCGGCTTCGAAGACCAGCGGCGGTACCAATAGGGAGAGAATGATGTCAGGAGAAATCGGGCTGGGAAGCGGCTCAAAAATCGCGGAAATGAGCAAACCGATCACCACCAATCCGACAGTATATGGAAGGCGGTAACGGCGCACGAAGATCGCAACCAGGGATGCGATCAACAAGAGGCCGATAATTGCCTCTTCTGCAAGTACCAGTTCGCTTACTTCCTCGCCGTTCATCGAAACCCAATAACTCCTAACCTAACGCTGTTCCATTCTCGCAAAGGAGCAGCCGACTTTTGGGGTGGAAACAGGCGTTCACCTACTCTCATCCCGAAATTCAGCCTCTCTTGAATAACCCGGCAAATACACCATTGCGAAACTAAAGAGAAATGATACAGGGAGCAGGATCATCCACAATCACGCTTTTGCCATTGGAGAATTTTACTTCGGTGCGGTCCAGCCCCCGTACGACCTTGAGCCCTTTATATTGGACTGTAACTGGCCAGGGGAATGGATTCTTTCCTTCGAGTCGTACGCGAGTGGAAGAGAGCACTTTCACGCCCAGCACCTGTAAGAACAGTCCGACCGGAGCCAGCCCTCCAATCGAGTTGCGTTCACCGAGACCCTGACCGGTATCAGCGTGATAGCGCTGGTAGAAGGAGCGCTTTTGCTTCAGAGTTTGGATCACGCCTGTTAACAGGTGTACCACCAGGCGTGCTGCCTCTTTTCGGAATCCATAGCCCAGCAGGCCTTCACAGATCAAATGGTTCCAGGGTAGGTAAACGCTCGAACATACCGAATTTGCTTCCGTAGTTGGAACCGTTGGGCAGGCCGGGATGCCGAAGGGACGGTCAAATCGTTCCGCGTTCAAGATGTTACGGCCGATCATGACCTGTGCCTGCTGTACGTCGGGAACGCCTGCCCATAGCGGGAGCATGAGGGTATGGTCCTCACTTGTGTAATCCAGCATGTGTACGATGACTTTGTCTTTTGCCTCCACACCTTTGATCTGGATGCGCCCAATCTTTCCATGAACCTGTTGACTGGTCGCCACCATGCCGCCACTGCGCCATTGGAATTGCCCCCCTTGGATGACCTCGTTCTCGCCTTTGGTGGTGTATTCGCTGATGACCACCTGCGGTCGCTTCCCCCCTGGACTTTTGGTCTGCACCTCGATTAATAGCCGGATCGGAGGCTCGAAGGTTTGCTTCAACTTAATTTCTCCAGGGCCTCTCAGCCGTCCCAATACCTTGCCGGGCGTGCTTTCGCCGGTCTCGCGGTCACGGTAACAATAAAGAGCGGTACGGGGATTCCAGGCCTTTTCCAACATGGCCTTCAAACTTTCGGCTTGTTTTTTGACCAGCCTGATTTCATCGTCTTGGCCAAGCCGTTCTGCCATACGGATGAGCGACTGCGCCTCGCGATACAGCAATGCCATGAGAGCCGGATTGTGAATGCAGGTGATATCAGCGCCCTGTGACCAGGGATTCCAGGTGTCGAACAGGGGATTCTCTTCATAACCGGTTTGCAGTAAATGCGCCCACTCAGGGATGCCATCCCGGTCACGGTCGTTTTTCGGAGAAAACCAGGCCCAGAAAAAGCTCAACAGCTTGTGAAATACCTCGACCAAAAAGGCATCGTCCTCAGAAGCGCAGTATAGATTCCAGGCCAGGCTGGCCAGGATAGGCATAGCCTGATACCGTCCACGCTGGCGGCTGAGGCCGGGTTTGCCGTCCACCGTGCCATCTTCGGTTTGCACGGCCAGGAAATTCCGCAACAATCCCTGAGCCAGATTTGGTGCGGCGGGCAGGATGGAGGACAGATAATAAGCTTCCAAAGGCGACTGCCCATTCCAGGAGGTGGCGTAATCGCTGCCGTCGCCTTTCCGGGAATATCCCTGGTCTGGCCCGCGCACCTGGACGAATGTTGGATATGGTAAATTTGCATTAGCCGGGAAGAATGAACTCAGGGCAATGTTCTGGCTGAAAGCCAACGCAGCGTCCCACTCAGGATCGCCGGTGTAGATCTCAATAGTATCCCTGGCATTGATCAAGGCAATACGCGCACGCTCGGCATCCCAAGGTCGGGCAGTGACCAGACGGGCTGTATTGAAAGAGGTCTGGTGCTCAGCGGTGGCAGCCTGTGACCAGGTCAACTGGCGGGAAGCGCCGGGGTCGAGGTCCAGGTCCACCATCAGCGAAGATTGCGGCCCGGGTCCCGGAAGCGGGCCACCAGTCAAGAAAAGAAGCGGGACGAGTCCGCTGGTCTGCCCGGCCAGCACGTTGACCATTTGCATCTGGGTGTGACTGAAAGCGTGTCCATCCAGGGGCACGAGAGCCGCGCACATCTCCAGGCGTGACATGCGTCTTTCGGAGGAGCGGTTGAAGAACGTCAGGCGCCCGCTGATCGTGTTGGAATCAGGCACGCGTACCTCGTAGGTAACCTCTAAACCTTCAAAGGGCGAAAAAACCAACTCCAGAAAGTTAGGGTAGCATTGGCGGAGGACTGGCATTCTTGCAAACTCGGATACATTCACAACCGTGACGCCTGTTTCCGTGAAGCGAGGAAATATGCGAAGCGAACGGGCACGGAGACCGAAAGTGGTATACAGGGAAAGGGCAGGTGGATCACCGGAGCCCCATTCGAGTTCCCAAATATGATCGTTAACGTAATCAGGCGCGGAAAAACGCATATCCGCTGCCAACGTTAGGTTCAATGGATTCCCGGCCCGTAGTGACCACTCAAACATGCTCTTATTGTACGGGCAGTTTATCGAGAGGTCAAAGGGTTGACCCATACTGTGCTAAAATCTTCTGAGTAGCTTGGCAATGTTATTTGAAAAGAATGGCCGAAATTGGGAACACCCCAAATTTCGGACCTCTTTTGAATAACTTGGCAAATGTGACATTGTCGAAGTAACTATCTGTTTCTCAGGATATTTGCCACAGCAATTCTCCGAGAACCTGGCCCTTCCATTAGGAGGCAAAGGGATGAACCTGAAAACTTCAATGAAAAAGAAGGTCATTTCCATTCGAGATACCGATGATCTGGGGATGGCAGCCAAACAATTTGTGAAACATCATGTAGGCACGCTGCCAGTGGTCAACGCACAGGGGAAGTTGGTAGGCGTTCTGCAACTACGTGATTTGCTGACGCTGATTCTGCCCTCGTTTACGAATCTGATGGAAAATTTCGATTTTGTGGGTGATTTTGGGGCGATGGAATCGAATGGACCTTCACAAGAGATCATTTCGAAACGTGTCTCCGAGGTGATGGAAGCCCCCCTGTACGTGGATGATACCTGCGGGCTTTCACGTGCGTTTGCCTTGCTGCACCATCATAATCTCACCGACCTGCCCGTGGTCGATTCCGCTCGTTGCCTGGTTGGGATCGCTTCTCGCGTGGACATTGGAACAGCCATCTTGAAGAATTGGGAGATCATCACTGGTGACTGACATGGCAGCCATGCTTGTATCAAGTGGGATTTTCATTGTTGCACTTGTGTTGATTTTTGCAGAGAAAATGAACCGTAGCGTTACCGGAATCGCGGGCGCGGGGTTGATGGTGGGGGCAGGGACGGCTTTGGAATTCTATTCACAAGACAAAGCCATCCAGGCGATCGACTTCAATACATTGGGATTGTTATTTGGCATGATGGTGTTGGTGGCTTTGCTGGAACCAACCGGCTTTTTCCAATACCTGGCAGTGTGGTCGGCGCGTCTTTCCAAAGGGCATCCAGTGCGCCTGATGGTCTTGCTGGGAACTGTGACAACCATCCTGTCCATGTTCCTGGACAATGTGACCACGGTTGTTTTGATCGCTCCAGTTACTGTATTGATCAGTGAAATTTTGGGTCTGAAGCCGGTTCCATATCTAATCGCAGAGGCCTTGCTGGCTAACACGGGGGGTGTAGCAACATTGGTCGGTGATCCGCCGAATGTGCTGATTGCCTCTGCAGCGGGCTTTTCATTCAACGATTTCCTGACACATGCCCTGCCGATTGTCCTGCTGGTCTGGTTGATGGCGCTTTTTTTGCTGCGCTATCTTTTCCGGGAAGAGTTACGCCTGATACCATCCAACACGACTGCCGTGTTGAAACTCGATCCTGACGAAGCCTTACACGACCGCAGGACAACCGTTCGTGTGTTAATTGTATTAGGGATTGCTCTGGTATTCTTTTTCATCCACCATACTTTGCCCGTCCAGCCGTCCTTCATTGCCTTGAGCGCAGCCGCCATTGCATTGGTTTGGATCCAACCCGACCTGCATAAGATGTTCCAACGGATCGAGTGGAATGTGTTGATTTTCTTTGGCGCACTGTTTGTCATGGTCGGCGGCCTGGAATCGGCCGGGGTTTTGCATCGAATCGCTGCGTTGATCGGCAGGGCGGGTAATCTTTCCCCTGTCTGGTTCGGTGTCGTCACCATTTGGGTGGTGGCGGGCTTGTCGGCTGTTGTGGACAATATTCCTATCACAATCGCATTGATCCCGGTATTTACCGATTTGGAACTGGCTGGCATCAATGTGCAACCGTTATGGTGGGCGTTGGCGTTTGGAGCGGGTTTTGGCGGCAATGGCACCATCATTGGCTCGACAGCGAACGTTTTTGTCGCTTCTCTCTCGGAGCGGACAAAATATCCGATTACAGCGAAACTTTGGAATAAGCGTGGCCTGCCTGTCATGATTGCCACTTGTTTCATGGGTAGTATTTTGTTTGTGGTATTCTATCCCTATCTGAGTCGTTGAGAGGCCTTCGCTGCGGCCATGTGTTCTTTATGCTAGAATCAGAAAATCACGAGATAGCTGGTAGAAGCCCGAGTATAGGGGCACGGATGGGCATATGTCCATCCGCACCCCTACATCTGGATACATTATCAACTTTCGTATAGCAAGAATCGTATCTGTAGAAAGACTGGAGTCCCTATGACAAACGCACCTTCCTTCAATCGTGGACGATACTTCGAAGAGTTCGAAATTGGTCAGAGGATTACCACGGTTGGGCGCACTGTTGCAGAGAGCGATATTTTTACCTTTGCTGGCCTATCGGGAGATTACAACCAGATCCATACCGATGCCGAATTCGCCAGGAGTACGCCCTTCGGTCAACGTGTGGCGCATGGTTTACTGGGATTGTCCATTGCTTCCGGCCTGGCCATGCGCACTGGCGTGCTGGAAGGTACCGTGATCGCCTTTCGTGAAATCAACAACTGGAAGTTCGTCGCCCCAGTATTTATTGGTGACACCATTCATGTTGAGATGGAAGTTATCGAGACCAAAGCATTGCCGCGCATTAGTGGCGGTTCGGTCGTCATTGCACTGGATGTCAAGAATCAAAACGGTGAAACCGTCATGAGAGGGAACTGGACAGCGCTGGTCATGTCTAGGCCATAAGTAATATGACAACCCCTCCTGAAGAACCTCGGGAAGATCCACGCGACCGCTTACGTCGCTTGCTGGCATCAGAAGATGAAACCATGCCAGAACTTCCCATAGCGGACGAAAAACCCGGCGGCTCGCCCTCGGACGAGACGATTGCTTCCGTTATGTCGGCGTTGGGGGAAAAAGATGTAGAACCACCTCCTCCCCTGGAGCACACGCCCACTCCTGATACGCCCATGCCCGCGTTGGACAAGGACAACATGCCCCTGCCCCGTCGTGTGGACGAGATCGACGTGGGAGCCACACGTGTTACCCCGGCAGCGTATAACGTTCCTTCCAAGCCAACCTCTGTGCGCCCCGCTGTCAGTAGCCAGCGTTCGCAACCTATCGGAACCCGTCAGGCGACAGGCATAAGTTCTTCACAACCAGCAGCTTCTCGTCCGGTTACGCAGCGCGTTCCAACCAGTCCGCGCCCGGCATTTTGGAGCACAAGTGGCGGGTGCCTGCTGCGGATATTCATCATCGTCCTGTTTGGTCTGGTGGGATTGGCCTTGCTTGGCGGCTCGATCGCCCTGTATCAGTATTATGCCATCGCCCGCACCCTGCCCAGCGTGAGTGACCTGCGCGAACGCGCCTCGCAATTCGAGACCACCCGTATCCTCGACCGCAATGGCAATGTTCTCTATGAAATCATCGACCCCAAAGCCGGGCGGCGCACGTATGTTCCGCTGGATAAAATCTCGCCTTATGTGGTTGCCGCCACCATCGCCACCGAAGATAAGGATTTCTACAGTCATCCTGGTTTCGATCCATGGGCTATCACCCGCGCGTTGTGGGAGAACTACCGTACCCAGGGACAGGGCGGCGGCGCTTCGACCATCACCCAACAACTGGCGCGCAACCTGTTGCTTTCGCCAGAGGAGCGAGTCCAGCGTACCTACACCCGTAAAGCACGTGAGATCATCCTGGCGGCAGAGATCACCCGCCGTTATACCAAGGATGAGATCCTCGAACTCTACCTGAACGAAAATTATTACGGCAACCTGGCTTACGGTATCGAAGCAGCAGCCGAAACCTACTTTGGAAAAACTGCTGACCAGTTGGACCTGGCAGAAAGCTCTTTCTTGGCTGGCCTGCCGCAATCCCCATCCATCTACGATATCTATACCAACCCCGCAGTCACATTGACACGTCACCAACAGGTGCTGGTGCTCATGTTCCAACTCAGCCTGGAACGCGGTTGCATCCCCGTCAGCAACAGCGATAACCCGGTCTGCGTCACCCCGCCGGATGCCACCAATGCCGCCAACGAGATCAAAGCCTATCCTTTCCGCCCGCCCAACATCGTGATGCGTTACCCGCACTGGGTCAACTACGTGCGCGAACAATTAGAAGCGTTGTACGATCCGCAAACCATATATCGGTCCGGATTTGCGATCTACACCACGCTGGATCCCAATTTGCAGGATCGGGCTCAGCAGATTGTCACTGAGCAGGTCGCCGCGCTGGTTGCCAATAACGCCCATAACGGTGCACTGGTGGCGATCAAGCCATCTACGGGTGAAATCCTGGCCATGGTCGGCTCGGCGGATTTCTATAACGAGGCGATCGATGGACAGGTCAACATGGCGACCAGCCCCACGCGCCAGCCCGGCTCCTCCATCAAGCCCGTCAATTATGTGGCTGCTTTCGAAAAGGGTTGGACTCCAGCCACGCTCATCTGGGACGTGCCATCCGAATTCCCGCCTTCCGGTGACCCAAATGACCCGCGCGAGCCCTATAAACCGGTCAACTACGATGGCCGTTTCCACGGTCCGGTAACTGTGCGCACGGCGCTGGCGAACTCGTTCAATCTACCGGCGGTCAAGACCTTGCAGTTCGTTGGCATCTACGATAACCCGAACACGCGTGAAAAAGACGGCATGATTGGCATGGCTGAACGCTTGGGGATCACCAGTTTCACACGGAAGGATTACGGTCTGTCCCTGACGTTGGGCGGTGGTGAGGTCAGCCTGATCGAGATGACCGGTGCATTTGCTGTCTTTGCCAATGGCGGGCAGCGCGTCCCACCGGTTGCCATTCTCAAAATTGTAGATCACACCGGGAACGTAGTCTTTGAATATGATCCGCAGCCTGGCGAGCAGGTCATTCGCGTAGAGCATGCGTATCTCATCTCCTCGATCCTTTCGGATAACGAGGCGCGCGCCTGGATGTTTGGCCGCAACTCGGTCCTGAATCTGTCCTTCCCGGCAGCGGCCAAGACCGGTACCACCAACGATTTTCGCGATAACTGGACGCTTGGCTACACTCCTGATCTGGCTGCCGGCGTGTGGGTCGGCAACGCGGATTACACCCCGATGGTCAGCACCAGCGGGGTGAGCGGCGCTGCTCCCATCTGGTCGCAGTTCATGGAAGTTGCCGTTCCTTATGTCACGGGCGGCAATCCAAGACCCTTTGCACGCCCGGCCGGGATCGTGGACAAGATCATCTGTGCGACTTCTGGTACGGAACCCTCGAACTGGTGCAAGGAGCAACGTAGCGAGATCTTCGCCGCGGACCAACCGCCGCTCCCGCCCGGTAAAGACCTATACCGTCGTACCACGCTCGATACTTGGACCGGTTTGGAGGCTTCGGAAGCTTGCAAGGATTTCACTGAAGAATTGAACGTTATTAATACCGGCGGCGATCCCTGGGCTGAAAAATGGCTGGAAACGGGGGCAGGCAAGGACTGGTTGGAAGCGCATGGGATTCCGCGTAATGTCGCGATGGCACCAGAGCGCGAATGCACCAAAGATGACCCGCATCCCACGATCGAATTTCGAGGCTTGAACGACGGTGAAACGATCACGGAAAGCATGGTGAATGTGCGGGCTATCATCGACGCCACGGATTCTGTCAAATCCTGGGTCCTGGAATACGGGACAGGTGACGATCCGGAGCAATGGAACCAGCTTGCCGATGGGAAGAACGCTGTGGACAGGCCTACCACCCTGTTCGAGTGGGATGTGAACAATGTGGATAGCAATGTCGTCACCCTGCGTCTGTTTGTAACCGGTGAGAAGGGTTATGCGGAGCACAAAATCACTCTCAAACTGCAATTGCCAACCCCCACCCCGACGCCAACCTTCACGCCAACAGTCACACTGCCAGCGCCGACTGACACGCCAACGCCGACCTCCACCCCTACGCTTCCGATACCGAGCGACACGTCCACGCCATCGGTCACGCCGTTCCCTAGCGCAACGCAATCCCCAACGCCATAAGAAATAGTTCGGGCTTTTTCGACTTTCGTAGAGAACTGATCATTGATATGCGATTGGAAAACTTGAACTGGATGGACGTAGCGCGTTACCTGGAGCAGGATGACCGCCTGATCCTGGTTCTGGGTGCATGCGAACAGCACGGTTATTTGAGCTTGTTGACCGATGTGAAAATCCCCCTGGCTCTGGCCGATTCCGCCTCGAACCAGACCGGGGTGCTGGTCGCCCCGCCCCTGAACTTTGGCGTCTCCCCGTACTTTCTCGATTATCCCGGCACCTTGAGCCTCAGCGTTGCGACCATGATTTCGGCTGTCGAGGAGATTATCCGCTCAGCCTATCGGCAGGGGTTTCGTCGTATCCTCCTGCTGAACGGTCACGGTGGGAATTCGCCCGTCCGGCAACGCCTGAACGAGGTCAACAACGACCTGCCTGCATTGAAACTGCGCTGGTACGACTGGTGGACCTCCCATTCAGTCGAAGCGGTTGCCCACCAACACAATATCAAACCGAGCCATGCCAACTGGCTGGAAGCTTTCTCCTTTACCATTGTCGGTGAGTTGCCGCAGGAGAGCAAGCATCCACCCAAAGTGCCCAGCGCGATCATGGATGCCAGCTCAACGCGCCAGGTGTATGGAGATGGTTCCTTCGGCGGACCATACCGCGTCGATGACGGAATCATGCAGGAGGTCCTGCAGGCTGCGCTGGAGGATGTTCTGTTGCTATTGAAATTTGAGTGAAAAAAACCTTGACATAAGCATAATCTTGCCTATAATTACAAGGTTGGATAAAAAACTAGAGCAAAGAACAGCGAGCGCTTGAGACAATAGGTCTCGAAGCGCTTGCGTTTGTTTGTCTCTGTATGCGCTGATGGCATGCCATACCGAGACATTGTTCTGAGGTAATCCTGATTTGTTTGGATGAGGAGTGGATCCGTGGAAACCAAAGGACTGACCGCACTACGCATCAGCCTGGCATCGCCTGAAACGATCTTATCCTGGTCGTATGGCGAGGTGCTCAAGCCCGAAACAATCAACTACCGCCGCCTGCGGCCGGAAAAAGACGGCCTGTTTTGCGAAGCAATTTTTGGCCCTACACGCGATTGGCAGTGTTATTGCGGTAAATACAAGAACCCCCGCTTTAAAGGCATTGTCTGTGATAAATGCGGCGTCGAAGTGACCCGCGCTGCCGTGCGTCGCGAGCGCATGGGGCATATTGCCCTGGCAACGCCGGTTGCGCATATCTGGTATACGCGGCGTATCCCGTCTTATTTGGGTTTGTTGCTCGATATTTCGCGCCGCAATCTCGACCGGGTGTTATATTTTGCCCAGTACATCGTTACCTATGTAGATGAAGAAGCCCGCCAGAAGGCCCTCAAACGCCTAGAAGACGAAATTTCCGTTTCGGAGCGCGAACAGGCGGCGCAGATCAACGCAAAGATCGCGGAAGTCAAAACTCATCGCGACCATGCCCTGAACGATCTCAAACAAAAACAGGCCACGCTCGAACGGTCCTATGATGAGCAAATCGCAGCCCGGCTCGACCCGATCATCAAAGAGGGTCAAAAACTGGAGAAACAGCTCCAGGACCAGAAGGGGAATCCTGCCAAGAAAGCGGTCATCTTCGAGGTAACCGGCGACACGATTGTGGAAGCCGGCATCGAAATTACCGCCAAGCATATCAGCCAGGTTCAGAAAGCTGTTCAGAAGAAGCTGGAAGAACTCGAAAACGAACTCAAGGACCAGAAGGCCCGCGAAATCGAGGACCTGAAAATGGAATCGGCTCGCATCAAAGCTACAGCCGATGAAGAGATGGAAGCCTTGCGCGGGCAGCTCGAGGATCAGTCCACTGTTTCGCAGAACCAGAACTCACGCGTGCGCGATGAACTGCTGGAATTGCGTCCCTTTACTTTCTTGAGCGAGATTCGTTATCGCGAACTCAAACAACGCTGGGGCCAGGTCTTCCGTGCAGATATGGGTGCGGAGGCTTTCTTCGACATCCTGCGCCGTCTCGACCTCGACAAACTGGCTGATGAACTCTGGTATGAGGTGCGTACCACCAAGTCCAAGCAGAAACGCAAGAAGGCCACCACCCGCTTGAAGGTTGTGGAAGCTTTCCGCCGTTCCGGTAACCGCCCGGAATGGATGATCATGACTGTGCTACCGGTCATCCCCCCTGACCTGCGCCCCATGGTGCAGTTGGACGGTGGCCGTTTCGCAACCTCTGACTTGAACGACCTGTACCGCCGCGTGATCAATCGCAACAACCGCCTCAAGCGTCTGCTCGAGCTGGGCGCACCGGATGTCATCATCCGCAACGAGAAGCGCATGTTGCAGGAGGCGGTGGACAGCCTGATCGATAACTCCCAGCGCGGCAAGGCATTATCCCGCCGCGGTCGCCGCGAGCTCAAGTCCCTGAGCGATATGCTCAAGGGCAAGAAAGGACGTTTCCGCCGCAACCTGCTCGGCAAGCGCGTAGACTATTCCGGCCGCTCGGTGATCGTGGTTGGTCCGCAGCTCAAACTCTACCAGTGTGGTCTGCCGAAGACCATGGCGCTGGAGCTTTACCGTCCGTTCGTAATTGCACGCCTCGTGCAGCACAACTATGCGGCCAATGTCAAAGGTGCGCGCCGCCTGATCGAACGCAACAGACCCGAGGTCTGGGAAGTGCTCGAGGAAGTCATCAAGGAACGGCCGGTTCTCCTCAACCGTGCGCCAACTCTACACCGCCTGGGCATCCAGGCTTTCGAGCCGATCTTGATCGAAGGTTCTGCTATCCAGTTACACCCCTTGGTTTGTACCGCGTTCAATGCCGACTTCGACGGCGACCAGATGGCGGTGCACGTGCCACTTTCCCAAAAAGCCGTACAAGAAGCGCGCGAATTGATGCTCGCCTCCAAGAACCTACTCAAACCTGCTGATGGCGAACCGATCATTTCCCCATCCAAGGATATGGTATTGGGTGTGTATTATCTGACCCAGACCCATAAGACCGCACACAAAGGCGATGGACGTGCGTTTGCCGACATGGACGAAGTGGAATATGTCTACCACTTAGGTCAGGTGGATGTCCACTCCGAAATCAAAGTGCGTGTAAACACCTGGTACGATGATGAGGGCAATCGCCTGCCTGAAGCGCAGACCCGCATCATCGATACGACCGTAGGTCGCGTGCTCTTCAACCGTATCCTGCCTGAGGAAGTGCAGTTCGTCAACGAAAAGCTCGACAAAGGCGGCGTGAAAGACCTGATCGCTGATGTATACGAACTGTGCGGACAGGAAATCACCACCCGCGTCGCTGACCGGATCAAGAGCATGGGCTTCGAGTTTGCCATGCGCTCCGGCACCACGCTGGCAGTGGCTGACATCACCATCCCGCCGGAACGCCGCGATATCATCCAGGAATCCCTGCAACAGATCGAGATCGTCAACCGCGACTTTCGCCGCGGCCTGTTGACCGAGCAGGAGAAGAACGAACGCGAGATCAATATCTGGCAGGAGACCACCGACCGCGTTGCCGACGCCGTCCGCAAGCACATGGACCCGGATGGCAACCTGGCCACCATGGCCAACTCTGGCGCGACAAAAGGCGGCTATTCCACCATCTCGCAGCTGGCCGGGATGCGTGGGTTGATGGCTGACCCCTCCGGTCGTATCATCCCGTTCCCGATCCGCTCGAACTTCCGCGAAGGCTTGACGGCTATGGAATACTTCATGTCAACGCACGGAGCGCGCAAGGGCCTGGCGGACACCGCCCTGCGTACCGCGGATGCCGGTTATTTGACCCGCCGTCTCGTTGACATTGCCCAGGATATCATCATCAACGAACATGACTGTGGCACCAAGGATGGTATCTATATTCGCAGGAAAGACGACGTAGCCGGGCAGTCCATGTCCAGCCGGTTGTACAGCCGATTGCTGGCCGAACGCGTGATCGACCCCAAGACCGGCGAGGTGATCGGCGAGTTCGACGACACCATCGACCACGATATGGCGCGCAGGATTTCTCAGGCCGGGATCCCAGAAGTCAAAGTGCGTTCGCCCATGACCTGTGAGTTGACACATGGTATCTGTGCAAAATGTTACGGTATTGACCTGGGCCGCGGCGATATGGTCTCGCTGGGTTCGGCCGTTGGTATTGTGGCCGCCCAGTCCATTGGCGAGCCTGGCACACAGTTGACGTTGCGCACCTTCCATACCGGTGGTGTGGCTGCGGGTGGGGCAGACATCACGACCGGTCTCCCCCGTGTGGAAGAGTTGTTCGAAGCCCGCAAACAACCCAAGGGTGAAGCTGTGGTCGCTGAAATCAACGGCATCGTACGCATCATGCAGTCAGAGCGCTACGCTGACTTGCGCGAAGTGACCATCGAACATAGCGAATTGGTCAGCGATACTTACGACATCCCCGAAGATTGGAAGATCGAGGTCAAGACCGAGAACGAAGTCAATATGGGTGATGTTCTGGCGCGCAAGGACGATGCCACCATCGTTGCCCAGCATGGCGGCCGCGTACGTGTAGAGAAGAAAGCACGCCAGGTGATCGTCGCCTATGACCAGAAAGAGGAAAAGACCTACGACATCCCGACCACTTCGCGCCTGCTGGTCAAGGACGGCGCGCATGTCGAAGCCGGTCAGCCGTTGACCGAGGGCTCGCTCAACCCACACCGGGTGCTGCGCATCCAGGGACGGGAAGCCTGCCAGATGTACCTGATGACCGAGGTGCAAAAGGTGTATCGCTCCCAGGGGCAGAATATCCACGATAAACACTTCGAGGTTATCATCCGCAAGATGTTGAGCAAAGTGCAGGTCACCCGCCCCGGCGACAGCAAGTACCTGCCCGGCGACGCGGTCGACCGGCTCGAAATCCGGCGCGTGAATGAGCAATTGCTGGCCGAGGGCAAGCAACCCGCAAAATTCGTCGAAATCCTGTTGGGCGTGACCAAGGCCTCCCTGTCTACCGACTCATTCCTCTCGGCCTCCTCCTTCCAGCACACCATCAAGGTGCTGGCGCAGGCGGCCATTGCCTCCAGCACGGATCCGCTCTTTGGTCTGAAAGAAAACGTGATCATCGGCAAACTCATCCCGGCCGGGACGGGCTTTACCGAAGGGCGTTTCAGCATGACCGAAGCAGCCGATGAAAGCGGTTCATCGCCATGGACCGAGATCCCCGACGCGACAGCGGCGGATTGACGAATCTCGGCCCTGCCGTTTTTAGCAGGAAAAATGCCGATACTTGGGGTGTGAAGACGCGTACGCTTCTTCACACCCCAAGTATCGGAACCCCATCCTGTCATCGACGGTAGCCCCCGAATCTCTTTGTATTGGAAAGGGACGGTCAGATGGCCGTCCCTTTTTGATTCAAGGATGGTAGAGTTTACGCCTATTTTGGGGGAATTGCGATTCAATTCATATCGTCGTAAGATGAGAAAAAATAGCTTGTGAAAGAGGTCACTATGAAACAACGCCTGTTTTCATTGATCTTGGGTGTAATCATACTCACACTCACAATTCCTTCGTGTAACTTGCCGGCGGGTACGCAATTGGTGACGTTGACACCTGCCGGCCAGATGGATATACAACTCTTGGTCGACCAAACCTTGACTGCAAACGCGAATTTGAATTTGCCTGTTCTACCCGAGCACGCGACGCCCAGCTTCACCGCAACCGTTACATTGATTCCATCGCCAACGCCATCGCCAACCTCCAGTTTGATCCTGATCACCGTATCCATGGACACCAATTGCCGCACCGGCCCGGGCAAGGTCTACGATTACCTCGGCGCGTTACTGGCCGGGGAGCAGACCGAAGTCGTTGGCTGGGACGGCATCGGGGAATATTGGTACATCAAGAATCCGGACCAACCGGGCGGTTTTTGTTGGCTGTGGGGACAGTATGCCACATTGACCGGGGATCGCCAGTCCCTGCCGCTGGTTGCCCCGCCGCCCACGCCCATGCCGACGCTGACGCAAACACAACCCTCATTGTTACAACCGGTCTACATTACCGGTATTGCCACCATTGTCCCCACTGCTAACATCACCATCGTCAACAATGGGTGTGCAGTGATTTGGTATGTTTACATCACCCTTTCGACACAATCGGATTGGGGCAGCGATCGGTTGGCGTCCAGCACAATTTCGGCGGGTGGAAATTTCACCTTTACAGTTACTCCAGGCACCTATGATATAAAAGCCGAGGATGGCAGTCATAACGTACTAAAAACCTGGTTAGGAACGGCTGTTCAAGGAAATATCACACTATCTTGTCCGTAATGGGCGCTATTGAAGTTTTGCTGCCAACCTTTGCCTTGACGCTTTTCCCCTTCTCCCTTAAGATAGGTGCGGGTATAGAACATTAATTCGCCCTCACCCCCATCCCCTCTCCCTCAGGGAGAGGGGTGCAGGGGTGAGGGTTGAATGGAGAGAACATGGAACTTGGACTGGTAAGGAAAATCGATATCGACCAGGAGATGCAACAGGCGTACCTCGACTACGCCATGAGCACCATCGTGGCCCGCGCGCTGCCGGATGCCCGCGATGGGCTCAAGCCCGTGCACCGTCGCATCCTGTATGCCATGTACGACATGGGCCTGCGCGCCGACTCGCCTTACAAGAAATCCGCGCGCATCGTGGGTGAGGTATTGGGCAAATATCACCCGCACGGCGACTCGGCCGTCTACGAAGCCATGGCGCGCATGGCGCAGGATTTCTCCATGCGTACGCTGTTGGTGGATGGGCAGGGCAACTTTGGTTCGATCGACGGCGACCCGCCGGCCGCCATGCGCTATACCGAAGCGCGCCTGGCTTCCCCCGCGCTCGAACTGCTGACTGACATCGGCAAGAATACAGTTGACTTTTCGCCCAACTTCGACGATACGCTAACGGAGCCGAATGTCTTACCGGCAGCCCTGCCTAATCTGCTGGTCAACGGTGCGACGGGCATTGCCGTGGGCATGTCCACCTCCATTCCGCCGCACAACCTGGGCGAGGTGGTGGATGCGCTGGTCTACATGCTCGAACGCTGGGAGAAGCTGGATGACATCTCCGTCGGACAGCTGATGAACTTCGTGCAGGGACCGGACTTCCCGACTGGCGGGGTCATCGTCCAGCAGAAGGGGGAGGAGGGCCTGGAAGCAGCTTACGGGTCCGGGCGCGGACGCGTGACCATCCAGGCCAAGGTCCACATCGAAGAAATGGAGCGTGGCAAGTCGCGCATCATCGTCACCGAACTGCCGTACATGGTCAACAAGTCGAGCCTGATCGAGCGCATTGCCTCGCTGGCGCGCGAGGGTGACCTGGAGGGTCTCAGCGACCTGCGCGATGAATCCGACCGTCAGGGTATGCGCATCGTCATCGAATTGACCAAGAATGTCGAGCCTGAAAAAGTGCTGGCCGAGCTGTACCGGCGTACGCCCATGCAGTCCACCTTCAGTGTCATCCTGCTGGCGCTGGTGGACGACGAGCCACGCTTGCTGACACTTAAACAGGCGCTGCGCGTCTATCTCGAACACCGGCTGACGGTCATCAAACGGCGCGCCCAATATGACCTGGAGAAAGCCCGCCAGCGCGCACATATCCTGGAAGGCTATCTGGTGGCGCTCAAGAACCTGGACGAGGTCATCAAACTCATCCGCAACGCGCCGGACGTGGAGACTGCCCGCGTCAAATTGATGAAACGCTTCAAGTTGACGGAGATCCAGGCCAACGCCATCCTGGAGATGCAGTTGCGCCGTCTGGCCGCGCTGGAACGCAAGAAGATCGAGACCGAATACAGGGAGACGGTGGCCCTGATCAAGGAGCTGGAAGCGCTGCTCAAGTCGCCGAAGAAGATGCGCCAGGTGGCAGCCGACGAATTGTTGAAGGTCAAAGCGGCTTACGGCGACCGCCGCCGTACGCAGATCGTCAGCCTGAAGAAGGGCAAAGCCGCCAAACTGCTGACCGCCAGCGACCTGCTGCCCGAGCAAACCGTCTGGGTGGGTGTAACCGCCGATGGCCTGGCCTCGCGCACCCGTGATGAGAAGACGCCGCGTCCCTCAGGTACTGATGCCCCGCGTTGGCTGGTGAAGGCCTCCACGACCGATACGCTCTACCTGGTCTCCGAGAGTGGCAAGGCAGCGGCCATCGCCGTGCATACCCTGCCGGAGGCGGAGAAACTGGGCGACGGCACGCCATGGCACAAGCTTTCCCCGCTGCGCGAGAGCGACAGGCTGGCTGCTATCTTTGCGTTACCTGTACAAAAGTCCGCACTGCTGGAAGAAACATACATCTTCACTGTCACGCGCGGCGGCCTGGTCAAGAAGTCGCTGGCAAGCGAATTGCCAGGGCCTTCCGCCCAGCCATTCACGCTAGTCAGGGTCAATGACGGCGATACGCTGCGCTGGGTCCTGCTGACTGATAGCACGAAGGAAATCCTGCTGACCGCCTCCAGCGGCTTTGCGATCCGTTTCAGGGAGGATGACGTGCGCCCGATGGGACTGGTGGCTGCAGGCGTGAATGGCATCAAGCTGGGAGTCGGCGATGAAGTGGTCGGCGCAGAAGTAATGCCAGATAAAGGCGAGATCTTCATGATCTCATCGGATGGTAAGGCCAAGCGTGTACCGGTCAATGACTTTCCCACGCAGGGACGGTACGGCCGCGGCGTGATCGCCTGGGTGCTGCCGAGAGGCGTGACGCTGGCAGGGATGGCAACCGGCAAGCCGAACCATGTCGCTACGATCCATTTGCTCAAGGCCGCGCCGAAATCGACCCGTCTGGACGCCGCCCCGGTGCGCAAGCGCGCGGCGGTACGCGGCGAGGCGGTCGTGGACGTGAAACCCGGCGATGCGGTACAGTCCGTTGTAATGGGCTGGGAAGTGGAGAATTTTGTATCACTGGGTGAGAAGAAAGCCCCGGCAAAGAGGAAAACGCTTGTAAAGAAAGCAACGAGAAAGAAAAAGTAGGAAATGGTACTTTATAAAGATGTCCCGCAGTGAAGCAATGCTCAAACTGCGGGACTTTATTATATTCACCTGCCTGGCTCGTTTCCTCGTTCCCGTAGCCAGATCGCCGTCCCTTCGTAGGGAAACCGACGGATGTGTAAGGCTTGTCAGAGGACAACTCGCGCTATAATCGGCCAGAATACGTCATTTCGGCTCTACCGTTTTTAACGGGAAAGGGCAAAAATTCACCACAGATAAACACAGATGAAAGGGATTATTCAGGATCATTTATCAAGAATCGGTGTTTATCTGCGTTTTTCTGTGGATAAATCCCGCCAGAAACG
>DAOTXM010000088.1:0-3441 GCA_034435215.1 Anaerolineales bacterium | reverse complement strand
CTTGTTCGGCGCTAAGCAGCTCGGTACCCATGTAACCGCCTTTGATCTTGATGGCTTCCAAGCCTTTTACTGCGTCAGCCAGGGCTTTTGCTGTCCCTGCGGGATCGGAGAAAGCAAACGATGCTGCCGAGCTGTTCTCCAACAAACCTGCAGGGGTTGCATACCCACTCGCTTCGAGAGCCAGCTTCACCAGGGTGTTTTTCACAACATGGAACTCACCACCAGATTCGCGGATCTTGGCGCGGATATTTTCCATATCCTTCATGGTTGCACCGGTGTATTCCATCAGGACCACAGCCTGACTGTTTTTCAACCAGTCTTTATACTGGTCGAGCACTTCATTTTTTTTCTGTTTTGAAAGAGCCAAAGGACACTCACCTCCTTTCTATGTTAAAAGTCTTCGCCACCGCTGCGCGAGGCAAAGACTTTTGCAACCACCAGAAGGTAGACGGCTCATGAATGAACCGCAATTTGCTTTCTGTCCTTACCTGAGCAGGATATTAAGTCCCGGTTTGACAGGGACACCCGCCGTCATCGGCAAGTGGCTATTTCAGGTTATCGGGCTGATTACCCGCTTACCTCCAGTGCTTGGGCCTCATTTGGCTCGATCTTGATGCCAGGACCCATCGTCGTAGCAACAGTAATACGCTTGATATAAGCGCCCTTTGCTCCAGCTGGTTTGGCCTTGCGAATGGCATCCATCAACGCGGCAAAATTGTCGAATAATTTATCCGCTTCAAATGAGACTTTGCCAATTGCGACATGCATGTTGGCAGTCTTATCCAGACGGAATTCCACACGACCAGCTTTGGCTTCGTTGATGGCGCGTTTCATATCGTCCGGGCTGACGACAGTACCGGCCTTAGGGTTTGGCATCAAACCGCGTGGACCAAGTACACGACCTAATCGACCGACTTTACCCATCATATCGGGTGTAGCGATTGCTACATTAAAATCGAGGGCCCCCCCCTCGATCTTTTTCAAAGACTCATCATCATCAACAACCATGTCCGCGCCGGCTTCACGCGCTGCGATAGCGCCTTCGGCCTGTGCAAACACCAATACGCGGACGGTTTTTCCCAGGCCGTGAGGAAGCACGACCACATCGCGTATCTGCTGGTCTGCCTGGCGCGGATCGAGCGCAGTGCGAATATGCACTTCTACCGTGGAGTCGAACTTGGTCGAAGATGTTTCTTTTGCCAATTCCATCGCCTCACGAGGCGAATATAATTTTTCAGAGTCAATTTTAGCCAGTGCGGCCAGATAATTTTTACCGTGTTTTGCCATAATTACCTCCGTGGTGCAAGCGGGCGCGCATTCTGCAACCCTCCCACAAAATTAGTCGACAATCGTAATACCCATGCTACGGGCAGTCCCCTCGATTTGCTTCATCGCGCCGTCAACATCGATCGCGTTCAAGTCTTTCATTTTCAGTTCAGCGATCTCCTTGACTTGCGTGCGGGTCACCTTGCCAACCTTTTCTTTGTTGGGCACACCGGACCCCTTTTCGACGCCAGCCGCTTTGCGCAACAGGACCGCAGCCGGTGGGGTTTTCAATACAAACGTAAAGGAACCATCTGTATAGATTGTGATTTCAGCCGGGAGCACTTCCCCCGGGCGGTTGGACGTTCGCGCGTTGTATTCCTTGCAAAACGCCATGATATTGATTCCGTGGCTGGCGAGCGCCGGACCAATTGGGGGGGCAGGGTTCGCTTTCCCAGCCTCGATCTGTAAACGTACGATTGCCTTGAGTTTCTTTGCCATTTTTGCTCCTTGTGTCGGGAACAACGACCAGACACTTGTGGTTTTAGCGGGCGATTACGTGTACCGGGTGTTCTTTCCGGCGTGGGCCGCCCTCCCACCAAATCAGTGACCAGTGGACAGTCCATTGGTCACTAACAACTGATAATTGGTCTTATGCCTTCTCTACCTGAAGGAAATCCAGTTCCACCGGCGTTTCACGCCCGAAGAAACTGACCATTACACGCACTTTCGTGCGTTCCATATCGATCTCAGAAACCATACCGCGAAAATCGTTGAACGGCCCGTCTATGATACGAACACGTTCACCAACTTTGAAAGTGACCTTGACCGTCGGTGCTTCGGCTTCCATACGTTTCACGATCTGGGCTACTTCCTCGGAACGAAGCGGTGTGGGATTATTCCCCATTCCCACAAATCCTGTCACGCCAGGCGTATTGCGCACCACATACCACGACTCTTCAGTCAGGATCATGTTGACCAGCACATATCCCGGGAAGATATGGCGTTCCACGGTCCGCCGTTTGCCATCACGGACTTCGATCTCTTCCTGGGTGGGGACAACGACATCGAAGATCATGTCTTTCATCCCCATGGTTTCGATACGCTGCTCGAGGTTATGGCGGACCTTGTTTTCGTAACCGGAATAACAATGGATCACGAACCAGGCCGATTGGTCTTCACCCACTGTAGGCGCTGAATCGAGCTTCTCTTCAGTGGAATCTGTTCCAACCAGTGGTGTCCCAGGGGAGTACTCTTCACCCGTCTCTTCATCAACGGCAGTCTCAACAGGTTCGTCCTCCTCCGGGGAAGTAGAAGCAGGCATTTTATCCAGCATCGAGGCGTCGGCGTCGCTTAATACAGGCACATCCGAGGACTCTGTGAAATCCTCGGCCGGTTCCATTGGCTCATCTTCTAATCGCCTCTCTTCTGGTTCCTGCATGTCCATTAAGATCCTCGATCCTATCTATTCTAGATGCCAAGCAGCCAGTTCAAAAGTTGTTGAGCAATGCCGTCTACGATGATGCCCAGGAAAATGCTCATGAAGGCCAGGACAACCAGAACGATCAGGGTTAACTGCCACGCTTCCTGGTGTGTCGGCCAGGAAACTTTGCGCAACTCACCAACCGTTTCACGCGTAAAGCGCTGAATTGCGTTCTGTTTTTTGGATTCCTTCTTATCAGCCAAGCTGATCTCCTTACTTGCGTTCTTACGGCTAAAACGCCGCCTTCATGAGGACGGCGTTGCCCCTGATACAGGCCAGGAAGGACTCGAACCCTCAACCGCTCGTTTTGGAGACGAGTGCTCTACCAATTGAGCTACTGGCCTAGGTTGGGGTGGGACGAGCCCACCCCTACTTGGTTTCACGATGCAACGTATGCTTGCGGCAACGAGGACAATATTTGTTGAACTCCAGCCGGTTCGGATCGTTGCGGCGGTTTTTTTCTGTTGTGTAGTTGCGCTCCTTACAATCGTTGCATTGCAACGTAATGACAGGGCGTACATCCTTCTTCTTAGATGCCATTCTCTCTTACCATACTTTCCAAATTATTCGATGATCTTGGTGACGACGCCAGCGCCGACGGTCAGACCACCTTCGCGGATGGCGAACTTCGAGCCCTGTTCCAGTGCCACCGGCACGATCAATTCCACCGTCAGGTTCACATCGTCTCCCGGCAT
>DAOTXM010000087.1:0-2576 GCA_034435215.1 Anaerolineales bacterium | reverse complement strand
CACCAAACCGAAGTAACTGTGGCCGCCTTCCGCGAATTCGTAGGGGATACCGGTTACGTCACCGAGGGAGAAATCCTTGGAAACGCCGGCTGGATCTGGAATTATAAGATCAACAATTGGGAAAAGATCGAATCCCCGGATAGCGGTCCCACCTGGCAGAAACCACTCGGCGGGAAAAAAGTACCGACCGGCCTCGATGATCATCCCGTCACTCAGGTATCCTGGAACGATGCGGTTGCCTACTGCGAGTGGGCCGGCGGGCGATTGCCTACTGAAGCAGAATGGGAACGCGCAGCGCGTGGGGACGATGACACCCGCCCTTATCCCTGGGGTAGCGAAAAAGTGGACGACAACTTTCTGAACTTTGGGGAAAAAAGCTTCAACTGCCGGTTTTGTGATTTCCACTTTAATGACGGTTACCAATATACAGCCCCGGTTGGCTCTTTCCCTGATGGTGTAAGCCCATTTGGGTTGTTCGATATGGCTGGAAACGTCTTCGAATGGGTACAGGATTCTTACGATGGCAGCAGTTGCTACCCGAGCCGGCCTGTCACCAACCCGGTCCCGCCAGAGGATGGCGAGGAGCGTATCATGCGCGGTGGCTCCTATGCAGAATACGATGGCTTATACTGGAAACTACGGGTGGACAACCGCTGGTCCAGGTTACCGACCTCATCCTTTGCGGATGTCGGCTTCCGCTGCGTGTTCAATAGCCAACCATAGAGAAGGCAACAGACAAGTTTCGTTGCAAAGTTTTGGAACGCGCGCGTATTCCTTATTCCAATATTGATTTCTCACCTCGTAACAATCGCAAGCGCGTAAATGGAATCAGCCCTCCCGCGTCAATAATCGCCTGACGCGCCATGGGCAGGGGGATGATCGCAAAGGTCCTGCCCTTTGTATTGTTGACTATCTTATCAGCGGCGATTTCCAGTTCGTCGCCTTCGTCAGCCTCGATCTCCGGACAAATGATCGTTTGCAAGCCCAGGTTGATCGAGTTTTGCAGGAAGATGCGCGCAAAGTGACGCGCCACCACCACCAGGTTCCAACCCTTCAGACAAGAAGCAGCCTGTTCGCGCGAGGAGCCGCAGCCGAAATTCTTGCCCGCCACGATCACGCTCCCAGCTGGAATCTCGCCCTTTTTCAACCGGGCATTGAATTCAGTGTGGTCGGCGAAGGCATACTGCGGCGTCTCTGTCGGCAGGACAGTGGCCATGTAGCGGCCGGGATAGATGATGTCGGTCGAGATGTCATCGCCGAGTTTCAATACCACTTTTGCCATATCAGCCTCCCTTCCGAGGATCGGTAATCACGCCCGTCAGGGCGCTGGCAGCGGCCACCGCCGGGGAACACAAGTACACTTCCGAATTGGGATTGCCCATACGGCCCTTGAAGTTGCGGTTGGTGGTCGAGAGCGCCGTCTCGCCGTCGCCCAGCGCTCCTTGGTGCACGCCCAGGCAGGGTCCGCAGCCAGAATTCGCCACCAGCGCGCCCGCCTCCATCAGTGTGGCAATGTAGCCCCTGGCCATGGCCTCACGGAAGATGCGCCCCGAAGCCGGGAAGATCAGCATGCGCACGCCCCTGGCAACCTTCTTGCCCTTTAACGTCCTGGCGGCAATCTCGATGTCGTCCAGGCGGCCGTTGGTACACGAGCCGATGACGATCTGCTGGACGGGCTTGCCGGCCACCTCGCCCACTGGTTTGACGTTGTCCACGGTGTGTGGACAGGCGATTTGCGGCTCGAGGTCGGATGCGTCGATCTCGATGACCCGGTCATAGACCGCGTCAGGATCGGGACCGACGATTGCCACCGTTTCCCGGACTCCGGCCACGTCTTTGAGATAACGCAGCGTCTCCGCATCCGGCGGGACGATACCCGAGGTGGCCCCGGCCTCGACCGACATATTGCAGATGGTTAATCGACCGGAAGTGTCCATTTTTTCGATGGCCGGGCCGTGGAATTCGATGACCTTGAAGTTGGCACCTTCGGCCGTCAACTGGCCGATCAGGTACAGGATCAAGTCCTTGGGCAGGACATGCCTGGGAAACCGACCCGTTGCTATCACCTTGATGGTACCAGGAACCTCTACATTAAGCACCGTACCCAACGCCCAGACAGAGGCCATTTCGGTCGCACCGATGCCGAAGGCGAACGCACCCAGCGCGCCGTGGCTGGTGGTGTGACTGTCGGTACCGACCACCACAGCGCTGGGACGCACGTAACCGTTCTCCGGCAGGATCTGGTGGCAGATGCCGCCTTCGTCGCCGCGGATATCGTGGAATTTGGTGATACCCTGGGCAGCGACGAACTCGCGCACCTTCTTCTGGTTGGTGGCAGTCTTCGAGCTTTCAGCCGGTACGCGATGATCGAAGATGATGGCAATTTTCGACGGGTCCCAGACCCTTGCTTCCAGTCCGGTTCCCAGGTAGATTTCGAGGAACTGATTCAATACCAAAGCCGCGTTTTCATGCGACATGGCCAGGTCCACGCTCGGCTCGACCACATCTCCCGCCTTGACGGCGGCCTGGCCTGTTGCGCGCGCCAGGATTTTTTCGACCATTGTCATGCCCATAGC
>DAOTXM010000086.1:0-9279 GCA_034435215.1 Anaerolineales bacterium | reverse complement strand
CCTTCCAGGACGCAAATGGCATGAGAGAACGCCTGCTATGGCTGCCCAGCTCACTGATCATGTTTGGACTGTTAAAGATCTGCTCACCTTCGTCCCCATTCGATGCTAACCGCACCCAACAGGGAGACTATCGAAAATTTTCACACGACATAATGTTTAGTATTCATCCGAGAGCAATTTTCCCTGCAACCGTCTCCTCTGTACTTGTGGTGCGGCTTACTCGATTTCATCGTAAAATATCCCCATGAAAGAAACCCTCTACTCCCGCAACGCCGTCTACGAAACCCTGCGTGCGCGCCGCCGCCAGTTCTTTTCGCTCGAAATTGCCGAGGGCGCCCAGGAAAAAGGCCGCCTGAGCGACATTCTCCAACTTGCCGAAGAGCGCAACATCCCTGTCAGACGCGTCCCCCGTGCGAAATTGGATAAGATCCATGCCAACCACCAGGGCGTGGCGCTGGAAGCCAGCGGCTATCCCTACGCCGACCTGACCGATATTTTCGAGTTAGCCGAAGAACGCAGGGAACCGCTCTTCGTCTTGCTGCTGGATACGCTCAACGACCCGCAGAATTTCGGCGTGCTGCTGCGCACGGCGGAAGCGGTCGGCGTGCATGGCGCCGTCATCCCGCTGGCGCGGACAGTGGGAGTCACCCCAGCTGCCGTCAACGCCTCGTCGGGCGCGTCCGAGCATCTGCTGGTGGCGCAGGCCAATCTGCACCAGGCCATCGAGGCATTGAAAGAGGCCGGGGCGTGGGTCATCGGTCTCGAAGGCGGGGGGCAGGCCCAGGACCCGAGCGAGGTGCGCCTGGACGGAGCCATCGGTCTGGTGGTCGGCTCGGAGGGCGAAGGCATGCGCCCGCTGACCGTCAAGTCCTGTGACATCCTGATGAAATTGCCGATGAAGGGGCAGATCGAGTCGCTGAATGCGGCGGTGGCGGGGTCGGTGGCGCTGTATCTTGCCTATATGGCGCGTAATAAATGACATACTTCGTTGGTTGAGTAGGACGTAGTCCGTATCGAAATCAACAAGTAGAAGGAAAGCTTATAATTGTGGTCTCGATACGCCCCTCCAAGAACATTCAGGGCTACTCGACTACCGCATAATTAGGAGAATCCATGCCACAAGCAACCTATCACTTCCCGCGCGGATTTCTATGGGGCACAGCCACAGCCGCACATCAGGTGGAAGGCAACAACACCAACAATCAGTGGTGGCAATGGGAGCAGACGGGCCACACCAACGGCAGTTCGGGGCTGGCCTGTGACTGGTGGGGCGGGCGCTGGCGCGAGGATTTCGACCGCGCCGCCGAAGGCGGGCAGAACGCGCACCGCTTTTCGGTGGAGTGGAGCCGCATCCAGCCTGCACCCGACCGCTGGGATGAAGATGCGCTGGAGCGTTACCGCCTCATGCTGCGCGGGCTGAGAGAGCGCGGCATGACGCCCATGGTCACCCTGCATCACTTCACCGACCCACTCTGGGTGGCAGAGCAGGATGCATGGGAAACAGAAGCAATTGTCCCGTTATTCGAGCGCTTTGTCCGCAAAACGGTAGAGGCCCTGAAAGAGTATTGCACCCTGTGGTGCACGATCAACGAACCGACCGGTTATGTGTTGAATGGATATGTGGCGGGCGGGGTTGGCGCTTTTCCTCCCGGCAAGAATGATTTGAGACTGGCAATAAAGGTACAGGCCAACTTGATTCGCGCACACGCCGCCGCTTACCGTGCCATTCACCAGATTCAACCCGAAGCGCGCGCGGGCTTTGCCCATCATTATCGCTCCATTGCCCCGCATCGCGCCTGGTCGCCGCTCGACCGCTTTGTGGCGCGCAATTTCTTTTCCGGAATCAACCTGGGCTTCCCCTCCGCGCTGGCGACGGGCGTCATGCGCTCGCCGCTCGGTTCGGTCCGTATTCCAGAAGCAAAAGGGACGCAGGATTATTTTGGCTTCAATTACTACACACGCGAATATGTCACCTTCGACCTGCGCCGCCCCGGTACCCTGTTCGGGCGCAACTTCTACCGCAAGGACGCGGAACTGAGCGACAACGGATTTCTTGCCAACGAACCGGATGGCATGTTCGAGGGACTCAAGTGGGTCACCCGCCTGTTCCCGAATTTGCCGATCCTCGTCAGTGAGAACGGGGTCGAGTGCGCCGACGATCACATCCGTCCACGCTACATTGCGCAACATATCCATCAGATGTGGCGCGCAGTCAACTTCAACTGGCCGGTCAAGGGTTACTTCCACTGGTCGCTGGTCGACAACTTCGAATGGGATCAAGGCTGGAAATTGCGCTTCGGCCTGTGGGCGCTGGACGTGGAGACACAGAAACGGACAAAACGCCCATCCGCTGATCTGTATGCCGAAATCTGCAAAGAGAACGGACTCTCGTCCGAAATGGTGGGGAAGTATTGCCCTGAAGTGATGGATAAGTTGTTTCCGGTATGATTTTCGCTGAGCGGAGGGCGTAGCCTGAAGTCGAAGTGCCCCGCATCACTCTACCCCTGAACCTGCCTCCGTGAAAGCAACCTTCTCCTCCCCTCGCGTCGTCTGCCGTCCCGCCCTGCCGCGTGATACCGCGGACGTGCTTGAATTTACCAAGTTCATCTGGGAAGGACATGACTACGTCCAATACGCCTGGAATGACTGGCTGGCCGATCCGCATGGCATCCTGGCAGTGGCGGAATATGCCGGGCATGCTGTCGGACTGGCAAAGATGACATTGCTGTCGCCCGGTCAATGGTGGCTGGAAGGCTTTCGCGTTGCCCCGGAATTTCAAGGCATGAAAGTCGGGTCGCATATCCATGGTTACATCGACGAGTGGTGGTTGGAACATGGCGATGGCATCGCCCGCCTGATGACCAGTTCTCAACGCGTGCAGGTACATCACCTGTGCAAGAAATTCGGGTACACCAAAACTGGAGAAATGGCCGGTTTTCTTGTGCCGCCGCTTGCTGAACCGACAGACACATTCCGACCTCTGCGAGAAAATGAAATCCCTGAAGCAGTGCATTGTGTCGAAACAAGTTCGTCATCGCTGTTGAGCAATGGTTTGATCGACCTGGGCTGGCGCTTCGTCACACCCAATCCAAATACTTTTCGAGAACTTGTCAGGCAAAAGCTGGCCTGGTGGTGGCGCGAACGGGAAGGTCTGCTGTTGGCTTGGGGGGACGAAGGCAAAACCCCGGAAGATGAGCGCCTGCTGGCAGTTGGACTTCCAGCCTGCCAAATAGAGGCGCTGCCCGAATTCTTGCTGGATGTACGCCGCTTATCCGCGCAATTGGGATACGATAATGTCTACTGGATTGCCCCCTTGCGTGGCGAGCTCATAGAAATTTTAAAGGAAGCCGGATTTGAAAGAAAATGGGAAAATACCGGCTATATCTATGAAAAAAGGCATACCCTTTCCGACACAGGTTCAGCGCGGCCATGATGCCCAATCTTCCACCCGATTTTATCCAGACCATCCAGAACGCATTCCAGGGCGAGGGCAAAGGCTGGCTGGAATCCCTGCCTGATTTGCTGGCTGAAGCCTCACGTCGTTGGAATTTGACGGATATCCAGCCTGTTCCCAATCTTTCATACAACTTTGTTGCATTCGCGCTGAGCGGAGCGAGCGATAGCGAGCGCATACCTGCCCTGGCGGGCGGTGCCAGGGGTCGAAGCGCAACTACCCTAAATCACCCTTCGACTACGGATTTCCCTGGCCCGGCCACCGTTCGTGCCGCAAGCACGCCGGTGCGAGACGGCAGGACGGGCGACAAGCTCAATCCTCCGCTCAGGGCGGAAGTTATTCTCAAACTCGGTGTCCCTCACCGCGAACTGACCAGCGAAATCGCCGCCCTGCGGGTTTACAACGGACGCGGTGCATGTCGACTGCTGGATGCGGATGCCCAAAAAGGTATGTTCCTGCTCGAACGTTTGCAGCCCGGACGCATGCTGTCCACTCGGATGGATGATGAGCGCGCAACCCAAATCGCCGCAGACGTGATGAGCCAACTTTGGCGGCCTGTCCCTGAAAACAAAGTTGACTTTATCAAACTCAAGGACTGGTTCGGCGGTTTCAAGCGCCTGCGCCAACGGTACAACGGGGGAACGGGACCATTGCCAAAACAGTTAGTCGAAACTGCCGAATCACTTTCAACCGATCTGCTGGCCGAAAACAAGGATGAAGTTCTCCTGCACGGCGACTTCCACCACTTTAACGTACTCGAGTCTGCACGCGGCTGGCTGGCAATTGACCCGAAGGGAGTCATTGGTCCACGCGGCTACGAGGTGGGACCGTTCCTCATCAACCCCAACGATCGCTTTTTAGACGGGAGCAATCCCAGGGCTCAGACAGAGAGACGCATCGCTATCCTGTCCGAGAAATTGGGTATGGAGCGCGAACGCATCCGTAGTTGGGGCATCTGCCACGCCGTCCTCTCTGCCTGGTGGAGCTTCGAAGACAATAACCCGGGCTGGGGAGAATACAGCCTGCGCTGCGCGCAAGTGATTGCTGCGGTCGAGGTGAAGTTTGTTTGGTAGAATCGCCGCCATGACCCATGCAGAAAAAATTGCCTCTTTGATCCATGCCAAACCATCTCAGGTGGAGGCAACCATCCGCCTGCTGGACGAGGGGAACACCGTCCCGTTCATCGCCCGCTACCGCAAGGAAATGACCGGTTCACTCGACGACGAGCAGGTGCGCATCGTCGCCGATGAGACTGCCCGCCTGCGTGCCATGGACGAGCGCCGCGCCGCCATTTTGAAATCGATCGAGGAACAGGGCAAGCTGACCGGTGAACTCAAAACCGCCATCGAAGCCGCCGAAACCATGACCGCGCTCGAAGACCTGTACGCGCCCTTCAAGCCCAAGCGCCGCACGCGTGCCATGATCGCCCGCGAAAAAGGGCTGGAAGGGTTGGCCGAGCACATTCTCAAGCAGAGCGTGACCGACCGCCCCATCGAAGACATCGTCAAAGAGTTTTATCTCAATGAGCAGGTGACCACGGTCGAAGAAGCCCTGCAGGGCGCGCGCGACATCGTGGCCGAGACCATCAGCGACAACGCCAACGTGCGTGCGAAGACGCGGGAGAAGGCTTTGAAATTCGCCAGATTGGCCGCCCAAAAAATCGATGGTGCCATGGATGAAAAGCGTGTCTATGAGAGTTATTATGAGTTCGAAAGCCGCGTAGATAGGTTGCAACCCCACCAGGTGCTGGCGATCAATCGCGGTGAAAAGGAAGGCGTGCTCAGAGTCCGCGTCCATATCGACGAGCGCGATTGGCTGATTCCCATCCAGGCTGAATTCGAGGAAGATATCCTCAGCCCATTTGCCGAGCAACTCGAGAAAGCCATCCGGGATTCTGCCGAGCGCCTGCTGCTGCCCTCCATCGAACGCGACGTACGCCGCGAATTGAGCGAAAAAGCCGATGGGCACGCCATCCAGGTCTTTGCCACCAACCTGCGCGCGCTGTTGGGACAGCCACCGCTGGCTGGTCACACTGTCTTGGGAATCGATCCTGGCTACCGCACCGGCTGCAAGATCGCAGTCGTGGACCCGACCGGCAAACTGCTCGACACCGGTACGATCTACCCACACGAACCAAGGAACGACTGGGTTGGCGCACTGCAAACCATCGAAGAGATGATCAACCGCCATCGTGTCACACTCATCGCCATCGGCAACGGCACCGCCTCGCGAGAAACCGAAAAACTGGCCGCCGAACTCGTAAGGGTGCAGCATGCTGCATCCCAACCGCCCCTACAAACCAAATACCTCATTGTCAACGAGGCAGGCGCCTCTGTTTATTCCGCCTCCCCCCTGGCCCGTGCCGAATTCCCCGACCTGGATGTTTCCATGCGCGGTGCCGTCTCCATCGCCCGCCGCGCGCAGGATCCCCTGGCCGAACTGGTCAAGATCGACCCCAAGTCCATCGGCGTCGGTCTCTACCAGCACGATGTCGATCAGGCCGCCCTCAGTCATGCGCTCGATGGTGTGGTCGAGTCAGTCGTCAACCACGTCGGTGTGGACGTCAACACCGCCAGCCCGGCCCTGCTCACCCACGTGGCGGGTGTCGGCCCCAAGCTGGCCGCCAATATCGTGGCCCACCGCGATGCCAACGGCGCCTTCAAATCCCGCGAAGAGTTGCGTCAGGTTTCCGGCCTGGGTCCCAAAGCCTACGAGCAAAGCGCGGGATTCATGCGCATTCGGGACGGGGTTAATCCGTTGGACGCGTCCGCCATTCACCCCGAGTCCTACCCTGTTGCTGAAGCCGTGCTCGCTCATGCCGGACTTTCGCCTGCTTCTGCTATCAGTGACCGGATTCCTGCGCTCGAAGCGCTAACCGCCAAGACCTCGCCCGAAGCGCTGGCTGCCGAGCTCGGTTGTGGCCTCCCGACATTGCAAGACATCCTCGAGCAGCTCATCCGCCCGGGGCGAGACCCGCGCGCCGACACCCCCGCCCCCATCCTGCGTTCGGACGTGCTCAAAATGGAGGACCTGGTCACAGGCATGAGCTTGAGAGGAACCGTGCGCAACGTGGTCGATTTCGGGGCCTTTGTCGATATCGGTGTCAAACAGGACGGGCTGCTGCACAAGTCCCAAATCCCGTTTGGCACCATGCTGAAAGTCGGCGACATCATCGAGGTAGAGATTCTAAAGGTCGAACCCGAACGCGGGCGCATCGGACTGGGATGGGTTAAAAAGTAGGGCACGCTGTCGGGTTGGAACAGCAGTTCAATGACTGTCCCAGTTGTGATTGTTCCAAAGCTGGAACGTAAAAATGTCGCCTCTTATCGGCTATACTCAATGGGTTACAAAAGGGCTCTTTCAACTTTCGTGAAGTATTGATACGATGATCCCAGGTATCCATGTCACCCGCACAGTTCCTGCCTCAAAAAGTACTCAAGAGATTGCAGACCGTTTACGAAGACCTTCCGGAAAGTTCAAAACGGGCTGGGCTTACGCCTAAAAACGATTCGTCTTTCAAGGAATTTCTGGAGACTTCAGGCAATGAAGTGGAACTCGGAGCGGGCGAAATTCTATTCAGACAGGATGACCCCGGGGATGGCATGTTCTGGATCGAATCGGGTCTACTGGTTGTTTTGCAAGGTCACCTGGACGATCCGCGCTTGTTGACATTTCGCCACCCTGGGCAGGTCGTGGGGGAGATTGCCTTGCTCGAAAATGTCCAACGCACTGCAAGCGTGGCAGCCATTGCTCCCACGCAATTGAGATACCTGAGCAAAGAAAAATTCCAGGGTATGTTGGCGCTGATTCCTGACTTTGGCGTGGAAATCATGCGCCTGCTCAGTTCGCGCCTGCGCGAGGTCAGGCCAGCCGAGTTCAGCGCTGGTCTTTATGACCATTTGACCGGGGCGCTTTCCCGCCAGGCGCTTGATATCCGCTTGCAAGAAGAAATGGAACGTGCACGCCTGTACCAATATAATCTTTCGCTGGCATTTCTCGATCTCGATCATTTCAAGAAAGTCAACGATTCTTACGGACACGCGCGTGGCGATGAAGTTTTGACATCCTTTGTCAGTCGGGTGAAAGCGAATTTACGGACAACGGACCTGTTGTTTCGATTCGGGGGCGATGAATTCATCCTGATCCTGCAAGGGGTCGACCAGTCCCGCGGACCCGCCCTGGTTCAACATTTGCTTCGTGATGTCAGCAGTATGCAAATCCCTGGCAACCCGCCGCTGAAAGTTACTTTTAGCGCGGGCCTGGCTTACTTCCCTGCGGATGGGGATACAGCGCAAGAACTGCTGGAAGTTGCTGACCAGCGGTTATACCATGCCAAGCGGACCGGCCGCGGGCGTGTGACGGGCAAACTGGGAGAGTAGAAAGACAACGAATGGGGGTAAAATCGAACCCTGCGCTTTCATCTTGATATTCGTTATCTCATATGGTTAATATCTCCCAGCCTGCTGAATTTACCCTGGAACGCAAACATACTGCCGACCGCAGCAATGCAGTCCAATGGATTGTGTCACACGCCGCCCGCTACTGGCTGATCATTGTCATGATGGTGATCGGCGCGCTGGGCAATGCCGCATTAGCGGCAGTGGTGCCGGTCATGGTGGGAGACGCGTTCAACCAGATGCTGCGACCCAACCCGGATACCAGCATTTTGATCCCATTAGCGCTGATTTTGGGCGGTTCGCAAATTGTACGTGGCGTGCTGCAACTGGGACGCAACTTCGGCGCGGAGCTGATGGCGCAGAAGATCGAACGTGACATTCGCGACGAGTTGTACATTTCTCTGCTCGGCAAAAGTATGACCTTCCACAACCTGCAGCCGGTCGGTGATACCATGGCACGCGCCACCAACGACGTGCGCGAAGTCAATTTCATGTTCAGCCCGGGCATCAACCTGGTGGTGGGGTCTTTCATGTTCCTGATCATGCCGTTCTTCTTCGCGCCACAATATCACATGTCACTTTTGCTGGCTCCGGTGCTTTTCACGATCGCCTATTTCATCGCCCTGTGGCATTACTTGCGAACTCTTTCCCCCATCACGGATGAGGTGCGCAGCACCTTCGGCGAGATGAACACACATCTCTCTGAGGCGATGGATGGCGTGGAAATCATGAAGGGCGCGGCTCAGGAAGGTGCAGAAATCGAGCACTTCGTGACCAATGCCCGCCGCGTGCGGGACGCTTTTGTACGCCAGGGCGACCTGGAGGCGCGTTTTCTCCCCAACCTGCTGCTGGGCATTACCTACGCGATCGGCTTGGTACACGCGCTGTTCCTGTTCCGCGCTGGACTTCTGAATACAGGCGGTGTGGTGGCTTACTTCGGTTTGCTGCGCATGCTGGATTTTCCCACTTTTGCTTCAACCTTTGCCTACACCCAAATCTCACTGGGGCTCTCCGGTGCGCGCCGCATCCTGGAACTGATCAACCGCGAGACGAATCTCGACCAGAACGCTGCTGGCCATTCAGGCGCGATGCGCGGCGAAATCGAGTTTCGGGATGTTTCCTTTACATATTCCCCTCTCCCTATGGGAGAGGAGTCAGGGGTGAGGGCGGGCACGGGCGAACTCGTGCTGGAAAATATTTCCTTTAAAGTCAAGCCGGGACAGACGGTCGCCATCGTCGGGCAAACAGGCGCAGGCAAGACTACCCTGGTCCGGCTCATCAACCGCACCTACGATGTGACCGCCGGGCAGGTGCTGGTGGACGGCGTGGACGTCCGCGAGTGGAATCTGGCCTCCCTGCGCTCGCAGATTTCGATGATCGAACAGGACATCTTCCTGTTCTCGCGGTCCATCAGCGAGAATATCGCTT
>DAOTXM010000085.1:0-8576 GCA_034435215.1 Anaerolineales bacterium | reverse complement strand
ACCCCTAAATCCGGCCCTTTTCACGGTAAATCCTGAAGAGCCATAATTGTCAGGCTTGAGTTTCCTGGGTGTTCGTTTATACTATGATGTATATCATTAACAATGCAAAGTTCCAAGAAAATCCCGTTTCGGTTGTCCCTGACAATGAATGTGCATCAGCAATGCAACCTTGCACTGTAATAATACTTGCCAAATGAGAAAAAGGAGAACCATGCCTGCCATGCAAAAAAACCAAAATGACGGAGACAAGCCTCCCAGTCCACGTATGAAGCGCTTCTGGCGCGTTGCAGTGTTGGCGAATATCAAAGATGAGAACAAACCCAAGCCTGAGGGCGTTCCACCGGACGCTTTTGCCGATTTCGACCATATCGAGACGGTGCAATCCATCCAAAAAGCAATCGAAACGGATGGCCATGATACCAAATTCATCATGGCCGATGAGAACCTGCCCTACGCTTTAAAAGACTATAACCCGGACATCTGCTTCAATATTGCCGAGGGATTGGGCGGTGACGCACGCGAGGCGCAAGTCCCGGCGTTGCTGGAAATGCTGCGCATCCCTTATACCGGCTCCCGCGTGCTGACCAATGCCATCGCTCTCGATAAAACGCTGACCAAGCGCATCTGGCGCGACCGACGCCTGCCCGTGGCGCCCTTTCAGGAGTTCGCCACCGGGGACGAACCACTCCGTCCCGAATTGAAGTTTCCGTTATTCGTCAAACCAGCCCGTGAAGGGACCGGTATGGGCGTGGACATGCGGGCGCGCGTCGAAAATGAAAATGAGCTGCGTAAGAGCGTCAAATATGTAATTAATTCTTACCAACAACCTGCACTGGTCGAGAACTTCCTGCCGGGTCGCGAATTTACCGTCGGACAACTCGGCCGCCCGGACGCAAAATGCTTCAGTCGCCACCCGCGCTGGTACGACGTTGATGGCTTCCACCGCCTGCCCATCCTGGAATTAAAGACCGACAAGTCCGCCACACCGGGCATTTACAGCCATGCGGCCAAGGCCCAACAGCTGGGCGAAAAGGGCGCCCCGGAATATATCTGTCCGGCGGACGTGGAACCGGAACTGGCCAAAAAATTGCATCACCTGGCGTTGCGTGCCCATCTGCTGCTGTTCGCCACCGATGTCTCGCGTGTGGATTTCCGCATGGATGCGGAGGGACAGCCGCGTCTGATGGAAATCAACCCCCTGCCCGGTCTGACGCCCGGCTACAGCGATCTGTGCCTGCAAGCCGCGGCGGAGGGCATCAGTTACGAAGATTTGATCCTCGAGATACTTTACCTGGCAGCAGGCAGATGGGGATTGATGGAGCCGCGCGAATTACCGCCTGAGAAACCAAAGAGGAAAAAATGAGTCGGGAGGTTATCCAGTGTGCACGCAAAACATGTCAGGGACAACCCACGAAAATGGGTGGGCGTGCGAAGCGCGCCCACCCATTTTCGCGGTACTTTCTGACAACCTTTGCATGCACACGTTATCCAACGGAACATGACCGGCCCGGAAAAATACGGTATAATTTCCGCCGCTACCCGAAAGGGTAGAACTGGAGAGGTCGCGTAGCCTGGTTTAGCGCGCACGCCTGGAGAGCGTGTTCACCGAAAGGTGACGAGGGTTCAAATCCCTCCCTCTCCGCCTGAAACGTCCTTCATCACGAAGGGCGTTTTCGTTTGACCAACAGAAACTTCCCTGCCTCTCCAAGAGAAAAAAAGGAAGTGGGGTGTTTTGGACGGGTCTTGCCCGCTCAAAACACCCCACACACCATTTTGATAAAAATGCAAGGACCTATTGTGCCCCGGCCTGGACAGCCGTCCCGGCAAAGATGACCGGACCCTCTGCGGGCACTTCGGGTGGGCGGCCCAGGGGCATGTACTTGCGCACGTAGAGCACATCATACATGAGCGAAGCTTTCCAATCCCCGCCACCAAGCACATCGTTTCCTTTTGCATCCGGTGATGTGCGGCGCGATCCTGCCAGCAATCCCGCATAAGTGGTCATATCCATCTGCGCGGAGGAAACCGTCAAATCGGCATTGTGACAGGAGGCACAGGACAATGAACCCGGATACCAGACATTGGATTCCAGAAACAACGGCTGGACATCCTTCTCGTATGTCCCTTCACAAGTCAGGCCATCGATGTCAGTAAAGGTGAAGGCATCCGTCTCAGAATAACCGGCAGACACCCATGCACCGATCAAATTTACTGCCGCAACGCGACAGCGGTTGAGCGTGGGACTTTGTACAGAAAAGTCAGGCGCAGGCAGCGTCGCTGCTGCCAGGGTTGGGATGGGGGTGGCATAGACAACCGGTCGACCCCGTTGGCAGGTGAACGAGAAACCACAGGCGGAAATGTACACGATGCTCACCCACACCACGAGCACGCCCACAAAGGCGACCAACACACCGTACAACAACTTGCGAAAATCATCCATTGTGAGATACTCCTCCGCTATTGCGAGGCCCTTAAGGTGCGGATGTAGTTGACCAGGTCCCAGCGGTCGCGCACGGTCAGGTTTTCGACCAGGGGCGGCATGCGCCCAGTCACGCCGTTGGTCAGAGTCAGGAACAGGGCACCATCGCTCTTGTTTTGGGTCAGATCCAGGGTCAGATTGGCAGGTTTATTGGCCAACAGGGCCGCAACCTGACCATTGCCCTCCCCGGCAACACCATGGCACATGGCGCAATGGATCGCATACAGGTTCTGCCCGCGCTCGATGGACACCGCATCTGCCGGCACAGGATTAACCGGCGCGCCCATATTTGGGATCGAGACCGGACCATCCACCGGGATGGAACGCGCCGGAACTGGTAATGGGTCTTCCTGCGCGTCGAAGGAAGGCTGGATTTCCATGAACGTGACCCATTCGATCTTGATCACATCCATGGAAAACATCAATAACACACTGAATAACAACCCAACAGCCAGGAATACAACCAGGAGTTGTTTGAGCAAGGTCATAGCTGCTGTGCCTCCGCCGCCTCCACCTTTACCGCACCCAGGGCAGTCATGGCTTTGGTGAATTTTTCCTCTTTGTCCTGCGGACATTGGAACAGCACGGCAATCTTCCCGTCGCTGATCTCAGGCACATATTCCATCGGCCGGTAGGATGGGAATGTACTATCCAGGAACACGCCCAGGAAGGTGGAAATCAGCAGGCCGAGCATGGTCAACTCGAAAAGCACCACCACCGAGGGCGGCCCGGGGATGACCGGTTGCCCACCGACAGGGACAAAATACAGCAGGGGCGTGAAAATCAGGAACACCCCAACCAGGAAACCGCCGACAGCGCCGCCCAGGGCGAGGCGGGGTACGTTCGTCCACTGGCGCGGACGACCCAACATGGCCTCCGTGACTGGGATGCCGGAAATCACGTTCATCTGACCGTCGGAAAGGCCCAGGCTGCGCAATTTGTCGATGGCATTGGCAGCCGGTTCGAGATCCGGGAAGACCGCTAACAGGGAGATGTTATCAGCCATCGTCCAGCTCCTATTCCAATTCGCTGACCGTCACAACGGTCTCGCGTCCGAATTTCTTGACAGAATGTGCCATCTGGCCCTCCTGCACTTCCCAGACCGGCACCAATGGGACGAACTTGGAAGCCAGCATATAGAGCAGGATAAAGAAGGCCAGCGTGCCGATACTCAACGGGATTTCGATGCCGGGCTGGTATAGCCGCCAGGTGAAGGGCTGCCGGTTGATGGTGAGCGTAATGGGAATAATAATATAGCGTTCCAGGTACATGCCTACGTTGATCAACAGGCCAACCACGGCGACAACCCATGGGGTGGAGCGCCATTTCTTGTTCCACAGCACGAGCCATGGGATAGCAACGTTGACGATCAACATCAGGAACCACATCCAGCCCAACGGACCAGCCTCGTGCCAGTGCAACAGTTCTTTCGTCCATTTGTCGCCGCCGTACCACTGCACCATGTAGTCGTTGAAGAAGAAGTAAGCCCAGCCCATGGAGATGATGAGCATCAATTTGCCGATGGCGTCGAAATGCTCGGGACGGATGAAGTATTTCATGTTCTTCATCGTGGCGCGCACCACAGCCAGCACCATGATGACCGCGCCCATGCCGGAATGCAAGGCTCCGATGACGAAATACGGACCGAAGATGGTGGAGGACCAGCCGGGACGGGTGGCAACGGCGAAGTCCCATGAGACGATGGTGTGAACCGAAAACATGACCGGGATGATGGCAAAGGCAAAGATGTTCATGGCGTTGCGCAGGTGCGTCCATTCGCCTTCGGTGCCGCGGAAGCCCAGCGCCAGCACTTTGTAGACATTTTTGCGCCACCCTGTCGAACGGTCGCGCGCCATGGCCATGTCAGGAATCAGGGGCAGGAACAAGTACATGGTGGAGGCGAGCAGATAGGTGGTGATGGCCAGCAGGTCCCAGGAGAGCGGCGAGTTGAAGTTCGGCCACAATTGGCGCTGGTTCGGGTAGGGGAATAACCAGTACGCCAGCCAGACACGCCCCATGTGCATGAAGATGCTGAAGCCGGCCTGCACCAGTCCGAAGGTGGTCATCAACTCGGCAGCACGCGTGAACGGGCGACGGAACTCAGCCTTGAAGACGCGCAGGATGGCTGAGATGAAGGTCCCGGCGTGACTGATACCGATCCAGAATACCGTGTTGACCAGGAAGATGCCCCAGTAAGACGGGCGGTTGACACCGGCCACGCCCAGGCCCTCTGCGATCATGTAACCCCAGGCGCCGAACAGGCAGACCAGCACAACTGCGCCCAGCAAAACCGTCATGACCCAGAATTTCCATGAGGTGGTGTGCATGGCTTCCATCACCATGGCGTTCATCTCGCCGCGTGGCTTGGGGTCGAGCATCAGGTGCTGTTCACGCAAATGCTCTTCGTGTGATAAATGTTCTATGTTCCCTGTCATTTCAGCCATAGGGTTAGCCTTCCTTGAGGTACGTCACACGCGGTAACGTGCCCAGTTCTTCCAGCAGGTGTACGCCGCGCTTCTGGCGTGACAACTGGCTGACCTTGCTCTCCGGGTCATCCAGACGCCCAAAAACGATCGCATCCGCCGGGCAGGCCTGGGCGCAGGCGGGAGCAAACTCGCCGTCTGCCACCTCGCGGCCTTCCGACTTGGCCTGGTCTTCCGCGCGATGAATGCGCTGGATGCAGAACGTACATTTCTCCATGATCCCCATGCGGCGGACAGTCACGTCCGGGTTGAGCTGGTTGTTCAACGGTTCCGGGCGTTCATAATCGCGCCAGTTGAACACGCGCGCCTGGTAGGGGCAGTTGTTGGCGCAGTAGCGCGTGCCCACGCAGCGATTGTAAACTTGCAGGTTCAGGTCTTCTGCCGGGCTGTGTACCGCCGCAAAGACCGGGCAGACCGGTTCGCAGGGCGCTTTATGGCATTGCTGGCACATGGTCGGCTGAAAGGAAGTTATCTTGATTTCAGGATACTCCCCTTCCCAGAAGCGCTCGACGCGCATCCATTGTAAGGAACGACCATAGCCGGCATCCTCTTCGCCGACAAAGGCAATGTTGTTTTCCATGGCGCAGGCCGCCACACAGGCCTGGCAGCCCGTGCACAGGTCCTGGTCGATGACCATGCCCCACACACCCTCGGCCTCTTCTACGATTGCGCCTTTCGCGCCGACCTCATTCATATCCAATAATTTCATTACAATACTCCTATTTCCCTCACCCCAGGCCCTCCCCCACTGGGAGAGGGCTTGGGGTGAGGGAGCTTCTACTCCTCTTCCAAACCTTCGCCGTACACGCCGATTCTGCTCTCCAAGCGGGAAAGTTCTCGCTTCCTGCCGGTCTTTTCGATTTTGACTTTCATCCCTGCAAAAGCCAGGTCGCCCGCTCCATTGAAGTGCGGACCTAACAGGTCGAAGGGATTGGCGCCGCGTCCCTCGGCATAGCGACCATACGCGGTATGTCCCTGCCCAAAGGGGATGGCGATCGTATCCGGACGAATGGCCGGGTACAGGTAAACAGAGACCTCGATCTCCCCGGCGTCTGACACGATCCTGACCACATCATCATTTTCGATGCCCCATTCATGGGCGATTTCCGGGTTGATCTCGACCCACGTATTCCACATGACCGTCGTGGTCGGGTCGGGGACTTCCTGCAGCCAGGGTTTGTTGGCCCCGGCTTCGCCGAGAACAGGTGAAACGAAGGGTAACAGCAGAAATTCGCCCTCGCCCTGGTATGTGGGCGCGGGCACATCCATCGCATTGTTCAATGTATTCGGTTTCGGCTCGGCAAGCGCATTGCCACTGGCCCACCAGCCGCCGAACTGCTGGAAGTAGGCCGCAAAGGTGTTGATCTCGCCCGCATTGAAATTCGCGTCTTTGTTCTCCACCAGGGGAAGCAGTTTATCCTGAATAAAGGCCACTTCATCCGCGAAGGGCAACGCGGCAGCCAGTTTTCCACCCGCCGCGGCGGCGGCAGCCAGGAGCACATCGGCCGTGGCGCGCGTGTTGTAATACGGCACCACCACCGGCTGCGCGCCCGAAAGCGCCGACTGACCTGCGCCGGTCGCCACGCGCTGGTAGCCCCAGGATTCCAGCCCGTGATGGTCGGGGAAGATGTAATCGGCCTGCATGGTGGTTTCATCGGGAAAAGTCGCGAACGAGATGACCAGCGGTACGCTCTTCATGGCATTCTCGAAGCCAAGCGCTTTTGGCAGTTCGAAGACCGGGTTGGCGCCGTGCACGAACAGGACTTTTACTCCACCAGACTTCATCTTCTCGACGAAAGCAGCCATTTCCTGCATGTTCGCCGGGCGGTGATATTTATCCGTGTTGGGTGGGACGGGCGACAGGAACACGCCGCCGGGCTGGCCGAAATTCCCTCTCAATGCATCCAGCGCCAGCACCGCTTCGGCGGTTGCCAGTCCGTTGCTGTGACCGAGCGCCGCGCCCCCGGGAATTGCCAGCGGATGTTCCGCTTTGGCAAACAAGTCCGCCAGGTGAACCAGCTTCTCCTCGGAGACGCCGGAGGCTTCGGCAACCGCAGCCACGTCCACGTTGACGAAGGCGCGCGGCAGCGTGGGCTGAGTCGCTTCCGCCACGAGCCGGCCGATTGCCAGCGCAACCAGGCCCTCGGTCCCGGGGCGAAGCGGGATCCATTCGTCCGCCTTGGCGGCCGTCTGCGACATGCGGGGCTCGAATTGCACCAGGGTACCCCGTTTGGCCTGCCTGCGCATTCCGGAAAATCCGCGCGTATAAGCCACTGGCGAGAGCCAGGTCTCGAGGAAGTTCGCGCCGAAAGAGAAGGTAACGTCCGCGCCCGCCAGGTCGAAGAAGGGCAGGCCGCTCCCCCCGAGCATGGATTCCGCCGCCTTGACCAGCGTGGCACGCGCTTCGAACGCAGCCAGCGCCCCGTAACGGAGCGGAGCAGGCGCGCCGATGGCTTTCGTCAAGTCTGAGGCCAGGTCGAAGAGATGGTCGGGGGCCAGGCCCATCAGGAAGGCGATCCCGGCTGGATCGGTGTTCGCCAGTGCGTCGCCGACAATGCCTATGGCTGCCTCCCAATCCATGTTGGAAAAATTGCGGGAACCGCGCGCCGTCTGCTGGAGCGGGTTGGTCACGCGATCGGGGTTGTACAGGCCGTGTAGCGTGGCCTGTCCGCGCGCGCAGGTCTTACCCAGGTTGACGGGATGGTTCTTGTTGCCCTCGGCTTTGATGGCGCGTCCCTGGTAGGTGCGGACGACCAACCCGCAGCCTGCAGCGCATTCACGGCAGGTTGTCGCGAAATAAGTGCTCTGACCGTTGAACGTGTATTCCGGCATCTGCGTGTACGGCTCACGCACCACATACCGTGTAGCCGGGCCGCAGCCGGTCAGCACAGCGCCGGTGGCTGCACCAGCACCAGCTAGCTTGAGAAAATCTCGCCGGGAAATCTTTTTGCTCATAATCCTTCCTTAGTAGTGACAGGTGCCGCAATCGAGCAGCTTGGCACGCTTCTCAGGGTCATCCTGTGTCTTTTCGCGGTGGCAATTCAGGCACCAGCCCATGTTCATCACTTGCGGGTTTTCGGCAATCGTCACCTTCGTCATATCGCCGTGGCAGGTCTCGCAATTGACCCCGGCTGCGATATGCGGACGATGGTTGAAGTGCACGAAATCGGGCACGATTGCCACCGGCACCCAAGCGATGGGCTGGTTGTTTTCCACCGCCTGCACCAGAGGCTGCAGCAGCGCGCTGGTCTTGGTGATTTCCATCTGTTGGTGGCAGCCCCAACATTTTGTCTGTGTGGGCAGCCCTGCCACAGGTCCGCGCGAGGCGCCAGGATGACAGTACAGGCACTGAATGCCGAAATTCACATGGCGGTTGTGCGGAAACTGGATGGGCTGCTCAGGTGAGGTTTGCGTCAGGCTGATGCCCCACACGGCCAGGCTGAGGACGGTCAGCCCCACGATCAACAACCCGATCCTGCCAAGCGGCGAAAACAACACGCCAAAAATTTTCTTGATCATGCATGCTCCTGAATTGGTCTGAATGGTTTGGCAATGTCACATTTGCCACATATTCCCAAAGAAGTCCGAAAATTTTGGTGGTTGGGGGGGGGGGG
>DAOTXM010000084.1:0-7031 GCA_034435215.1 Anaerolineales bacterium | reverse complement strand
GCGTACGCCCGCTCCACACCCCTGTTTTCGGGTAATCTTTCGATCTTCGTGAAACACTGAGAATAAATTCGAAATGGACGCTACCAAACGTACGCTGTTTTTACGGAAGATCCATCTGTTCCACGACCTGACGGACGACCAGTTGCTACAGGTTGGGGAAAGATTTGTAGACGAGTCCTTCGATGCAGGTGCGGTGATCCTTACGCAGGGCGAGCCAGCCGATAGCTTTTATCTGCTTTATAGCGGTAAGGTGTTGGTGCATCGTCGGCGTGAGGGAGGCGAGCAACCGCTGGCGACCCTGGTGGCTGGTGATTATTTTGGCGAGATGGAAATATTTGGGCAGCGCGGCGCGCGTAATGCGAGTGTCACCGCCGTGGAACCCACGCTGGTTCTACGGATTTCAAGCAAAGAATTTGTCGAAATACTTAATACGTACCCCACGGTAAAAACCAGTGTCGAACTCGCTATAACCAGCCGCAGATTGGCGCGCACCGTGCGCTTCAAGTGGTTGGGCAAAGATGAGGTGGTCTATTTCCTGGCGCGAAAACATACCTTCTTCCTGTTACAGACGTTGATCGCACCGGTCATGGCTTTGCTGATCCCCGCCTTTCTGCTCTTGTGGGGAGGTTTGTCCAGATCGACTACTGCCGCAGTCATTGGCGTGATTGCCTTGCTGGTGATCCTGGGATGGCTCGCCTGGAACATCATCGATTGGGGCAATGACTATTACGTGGTCACAAACCAGCGTGTGGTCTGGCTGGAAAAAGTGATCGGGTTATATGACAGCCGCACAGAAGCGCCGCTGTCGCAGATCCTGTCGGTTGGCGTGGAATCTGATCTGGTTGGGCGAACGCTGGATTACGGGAACGTGCTCGTGCGCACATTTGTGGGCGCCATCCCGTTCCGGCATGTGCTCCACCCGCATCAGGCAGCACACATGGTGGAAGAGTACTGGCATCGCATCCAACAGCTCTCTGCACAGGCTGAGAAAGAGGCGTTCAAAGATGCATTGCGCCAACGCCTGGGGCTATTGAAACCACCTGATGAGAAGCAAGCAGCGCCAAAAGACGAGAAGAAAATCGTTTTGCCGCGCCTGTACAAGCCCAATGTCATCAAACTCTTTTTTGCAAACCTGTTCAAAGTGCGTTTGGAGGAAGGTGCTGTCATCACCTATCGCAAGCACTGGTTCGTACTTGCTCGTCAGGTCTTCCTTCCTTCGCTGATTTTGCTTGGGCTATCCGGTCTGCTGGCTGCGCGGTTCTACACCCTGGCAAACAACCCCGATCTGGCATTGATTCAGACTATGGCGGACGGCAGTCGCGGACTGGATACGATTGCCGCGTCGCTGCCGTTGTTGATGGTCCCTATTTTCGGATGGTGGGTCTACCAGTACCTCGACTGGACGAATGACATCTTCCGCGTGACCAGCGACCAGATTCTCGACATCGATCGGAAACCCTTTGGCACCGAGGTGCGCCGCGCCGCGCCCCTGGATAACATCCTGGGAACCCGTTATGAGCGTTTGGGGTTTCTCGGATATATTTTGAATTTTGGAACCGTGTATATCGATGTTGGCAGTGCACAATTCGCCTTCGAAGATGTGTTGGATCCCGCCAGTGTACAGTCTGACATCGATAGCCGCCGCCTGTTACGCATATCCTCGAAAAAAGAAGCTGAGCGCACTGCAGAGCGAAATCGCATGGCGGATTGGATGGCAGCTTACCATCAAAATGTGGACGAAATCCGCCGCGAACAAGAGCGCAAGGACATAAAACCAAAAAGCGGGTAAAATCAGGATGCGAACTTCAATCATTAGAGGCATGACATGGCTATCCGAACGATCGTGACTTTACCCGACCCGGTCCTGCGCCGCAAAGCCCGGCCGGTCGCCAAATTCGACAAGAACCTGCAAACCCTGATCGATGACATGATCGACACCATGCGTGCAGCGCCCGGTGTGGGCCTGGCCGCGCCGCAAGTGGGTGTATCCGAGCGTGTGATCGTGGTGGAATATGCCGAACCAGAGGCAACGGAAGAAGGCCAGGAACCCAAGGAAGTCGAGCCAAAGCTGTACGTGATGGTCAACCCCGAGATCGTCAAAGCCTCACCGGAGACCGAAGTTGGCATCGAAGGTTGTCTTTCCATTCCGGGACTGGTCGGCGAGGTGGAGCGAACGTATGAAGTCCGCCTCAAAGGATTCAGCCGCCGCGGACAGCCAATGAAGCTCAAAGCGGAAGGCTGGCTGGCGCGCATCTTCCAGCATGAGATCGACCATATCAATGGCGTTGTTTTTACCGACCGGGCCACAAAAGTCTGGCAGCCGGAGGAGCCGGTGGAGGATATGGTTTAATGATTTTCGAATTACGTTCTACGAATTACGCTTGACAAAACGTAATCCGTAAAACGTAACTTTTCCATGTACCTCAAACATCTCTCTCTGACCAATTTCCGCAATTTCGCCCGCCTGGACCTGGACGTGCCCCGGCGGGTTGTTGTGTTGGTGGGCAGTAATGCACAGGGAAAAACCAGCCTGCTGGAAGCAATCTACTTCATGGCGGCGTTCACCTCCTTCCAGACACACGCGGACAGGCAACTGGTCAATTTCATTGCGGCGCGCGAAGCGCGAAAACAGGTCGTGGTGGGGCGGCTGGTGGCGGATTTTCAGCGCGGCAACTCGGATCATCGCCTGGAGGCGCGCCTGATCCTGGAGCCGACCGGCGTCAACGGGGTACGCCTGCGTAAAGAAGTACTGTTGGATGGGGTGAAGCGTTCGTTGAGCGAAGTCATCGGACAGTTCAATGCGGTCGTTTTCGTGCCACAGATGTCGCAAATTTTCGAAGGCGGGCCGGAAGAGCGCCGCCGATATCTGAACCTGACACTGGCGCAGACAGTTCCATCCTATGTACATATCCTGGGCGAGTACAACCAGGCGCTCAGTCAGCGCAATGCACTGCTCAAGGCGTTGAACGAACGGGGCGCTGCCCTGAGCCGCCGCCCTGCCCGCACCGCCATCGCAGGCTCAGGGGAATCTATCGCAGGAGGGCCGAAGGGTGGGAACAGCGAGCAGCTCGGCGTCTGGGACGAAGCGCTGGCCCGTCTGGGGGCGCAGATCATCCTGTGGCGCATCCAGGCCGTGCAGGAGATCGAGCGCCTGGCGATGCGTGTTCACCACGAATTGACGCGCGGCAAGGAAGTCCTGCGCTTGCGGTATGAACCGGCCTTCGATCCGCTTCCGCAGCCGGAGGGACAGTTAGGGTTGAAAATGGACATACCAGTCGACCGCTCCGGCTTGAAGCTGGAAGAGATCCGTGCGGGATTTATCGAAAAACTGACTCAATTGCGTAAGGAAGAAATTGCGCGCGGCATGACCACCATCGGACCACATCGCGACGAATTGCGTTTCCTGGCCAATAATATCGACCTGGGAGATTATGGCTCCCGTGGCCAGATCCGCACAGCGCTGTTGGCGGTGAAGATGGCCGAGGTGAACTGGATGAAAGAGCGTACGGGTGAGTGGCCGGTCATCCTGCTGGACGAGGTGATGGCTGAGCTTGACCTGGAACGACGCGCTGATTTGCTGGCATATCTGGAGAAGAGTGAGCAGGTTCTGTTTTCGACCACGGATTTGAATTTATTCACGCCTGACTTTGCAAAGAGGGCCGACATCTGGGATGTGCATGATGGTACCGTTGTCCCCAGGCAGATGAGCTGATGGCTTTGATTCAAGGTTTTTGGGTGGAATGGCTCTTGATGGCGGGTGTGTTTGCCATCCTGGTCTTCGTTTTACGCGCCCGCTTGAGGACACGCGCGCGAACAGGTAAGACAACTCCAAAAGCGCCCTTGGGTTTCAAGGGGTGGGTTGTCTATGTTTTGCGCTTACTTGGGTTTGGGCTGGCCGCATTCCTACTGGTGAGCCTGGCGATCATGGTCTACCGCAACTGGATACTGTTGCAGGTCGAGACGGCTCCAACACCCAGCCGGGTCGAGATCCCGGCAGATTTGCCCTTTGAGGTGGAGGAAGTGACTTTTCTGAGCGAAGACAATTTGCGGATTGCCGGCTGGTACGTGCCGCCTCAGAATGGTGCGCTCATCATTTTGTTACACGGTTATGGTGGAAACCGCACAGCCATGATCTGGCATGCGGAACAACTGACGCAAGCTGGTTATGGCGTGCTGATGTACGATGAACGTGCTTCCGGCGAAAGCGAAGGGACATATCGCTCGTATGGCTGGGAAGATCCGCGTGACGTACGGGGTGCCTTGGCATTCCTAAACGAAAAAGCAGAGGTTGATCCGGGTAAGATCGGCATTGCCGGCTGTTCCATCGGCGGGCAGATCGCTCTGCAGGGCGCGGCCTATTACCCGCAGATTGGGGCAGTCTGGGCAGACGGGGCGTCTTCGGTGCGGGCACAGGATATTCGTAAACCGACCAACCCGATTTTTGGCTTGATTGTTATCGCTAATTACATGTTGGATTGGATGTTCGAGATCAAGTTGGATATAGATGCGCCCGCACCGATGCTAGAGATTATCGATGAGATTGCTCCGCGCCCGATCATGCTGGCGGGAAGCGGAATCCCGCGACCCTTTGTCGGCAGCGAGGGCGATCATTTGGAACACTATGCGCATTATGCCGGCGGAAACGCCGACCTGTGGGTGCTCCCAGATGCCGGTCATTGCGGTGGACCACAGGCAAGGCCGGAAGAGTATGCCGCGCGAATGGTAGAATTCTTCGACGCAGCTTTTGAGATTGAACGGAGGTAGAGATGCCCGTCAAAAAATCAGATGAAGTGGAAGTCAAAAACGTCGCTGCAGGGAAAGACACCACCATCCAGGTGCTGATCTCCTCGCAGGAAGGCCCGCATTTTGCCATGCGCAAGTTCTCGATGAAACCGGGTGGTGGCATGCCATTGCATACCAACACCGTCGAGCACGAGCAGTATGTGCTGGGTGGGCGGGCCAGGATCGGGATCGGCGACCAGGTTTACGAGGTCCAAAAAGGAGACGTGGTGTTCATTCCCGAGGGCATTCCCCATTTTTACGAGAACAGCGGTGACGAGCCGTTCGAGTTCCTGTGCATTATCCCCAATAAAGAAGATGTGATCAAGATTGTAGACGAGCTTTCCTGCTAGGCACGGGGTTACCCTGCCCTCACAGTTATAAGGGCTTCTTCGTCGGGACTCCGGGTTTGCGCGGGTATCCCGGCGGTGTGGTCGCGACCTTGTCCACCACCACCAGATGCCGCTCCTCGACCACGCCCGGCAGCGTGACAGGCAATAACTGCCGGACCTCTCCTCCCAATAGCTGGATCGCTTTCTCGGCTGCATGCACTTCGGCAGGACCGCTCTCCCCCTTTTGCGCCAGCATCCTCCCGCCGACCTGAACCAGCGGGAGCAAATATTCCGCCAGCACACGTAAGTTGGCAACCGCGCGGGCGACGCCCCAGTCGTATGCCTCGCGGTGTTCGCGCATGTGTCCCAGGTCCTCGGCGCGCGCATTGATGACCTCCACACCTTCCAGCCCAAGCAGCCTGACGATGTGCTGGCAGAACATGGCTTTCTTGCCCACTGATTCGACCAGCGTCACTTTCGTGTTGGGATAGATGATTTTCAGGGGGATGCCGGGAAAGCCCGCCCCGGTGCCGATATCGATCAGGTTGGCAGGCGGATTGGCCTTCCAGGCCAGCACACAGGAAAACGAATCCAGGAAATGCTTGGTGCGGATGCCGGCCACATCGCGGATGGCAGTCAGGTTGAATTTCTGGTTCCACTCGATCAGTTCGCGCTCGTAAGTGGTCAATGCAATCACCTGACGCCCGGTCAGATGGACGTTGAACAGCGCCTGCGCGTCCTGGACAAGTTTTTCCATTGCAATCGATTATAAATCATAAGACCTGACAGGTTTTTGCAGGGTACCCCGTCATGAAGTGGAGGGGGAAACCTGTCAGGTCTATCAGTTTTATGTTCTTCTTAGCCCTTTATCCCTTTGCCTTGCGCGGGAACAACTTACGCCAGACAAAACCGAACACTCTCCACACGACCCATAGCAAGCCCAGGAGTAACAGCCCAGCCGGGATGATCAGGATGATCAGCCAGATCAGAAAGTTGACGAAGCCTTGGACGAAGTTGATCAGCGCCTGGAGCGCATCACGCGCCACGCCAACCGGCCGCCAGCCGGCAATTTCCAACGGCTGCAGGGTTTCCTCGGCAGTGACGCGTACACTGATGGCCGAAAGCGCAGCGGCCTCTTCGTAGTAATTGATCTGTCCCTTGAGGATTTCGATCTGCTCGCGGTGATAGACCAACTGGTTGAAGACCTCGATCACTTCCGCCGATTCGGTCTTCTGTTCCAGGATCTCGCTCAACTGCTCGGCGGCCTGTTCATGTGTCTTCAGGCGGGACTTCAAATCCACATATTCGCGGGTCACATCCTGGCCAGAGCGGTTTTCGTTTTGCACCTCGACGGCATCCGCTTTGATCTGCTCGAGCGCCTGTTCCAGTTTTTCGGCAGGCACTCGAATTGTGATATTCCCTTCCGGGACCCTGATATTATTTCGAGTGGTCGTCTGATAGACGTTCTTCGAAACGACAAAACCGCCCATGTCCTCAGCCATTTTGGCGATCTCGTCCATCTTAGCCTCGGGGTTGATGACCACGACGCTCAAGTCAGCGTTCTGGATGACGAGCCGTTCGACAGCAGCTGGCGCAAAGCCTCCCGCGCCACCAGCACTTGAGGCCACCTCAGCGACAGGGGCTTCCATGGGAGCTTCTAATAACATTTCCGGTGCGGCAGCGTGTTGTTCTACCCTGTCGAATACCGGTAATCCAGGTTCAGGGGCAGCCGCAACTCCACATGCGGAAAGAATGAATACGACTGCCAATGAAATGAAAAGAATACGTTTCATGGTCTTTTCTCCTCAATGGGTAAGGTAATCTCTTACCCACAGGACGCAATCAATCCTTGAAAAGTTCCAATCCCTACCCCCTACCCCCACCCGCCCTTCGGGCACCCTCCCCCAAATTCGTCTGAAG
>DAOTXM010000083.1:0-8404 GCA_034435215.1 Anaerolineales bacterium | reverse complement strand
CGCGGGTAAAACCGCTTTCCTTTGCAGCCTGGCTTGGCACACCGCTTCGGCGCCTCGAATTGATCCGGTTTTACTTCTGGCAAGAGCAGCTTCAATCGCATAGAATCCAATTCCTTGTGCCTTTTGTTGGTCGTGGGACGGTCGGTAGACCGCCCGCAACCTATTTAACCACTCTTTACCAGCTTCGGAACAATCACGCAAAACCAATGAATTTGATATAATGGGCGCGAACGCTGATTAGTGGTGTAATCATTAGAATGTAAGGAGATAGTTATGTATATCGATCCCAATACCGGTGGTATCTTGTTTCAAACCCTGGCAGTTCTCTTTGGAGTGTTCTCCGGCGTTGTGTTGTTGTTCTCCAGCAAGATCAAAATGGGGATTGCCAAACTTCGTCGCGCTATGCGCAAAGAAAATAAAGAAACTGAACCGACGGAATCTAAATCTGAATAACCTGTTTATCGCCTGTCGAGAGATGGTCGATTGCATCCCGGGGTCTGGTGCTGGCTTTTGATCAGCAAGAATACCCCGGCCTGTTTTTGTTGAGGCTGGATAGTAGATGAAACAATACTCAAAACAAGGACTCTGGTCCCTTTTCCTGGTTTGTGCCTTCCCGCTGCATGTTTGGACCATTATCCTTGCTTTCAGGGATTTCTCCTGGGTCACAGAGCGCACGAATTCGTGGGATGCCGTTGGAGTGGTTTCCTACGGATTGGTTTTTGCTTTTATCGAGAGTGTACTGGTCTTCCTGGTTGCCGTATTATTGGGATTCCTCGTGTCGAAGAAATGGAATGAAGGTCGTCGATTGGCCTTGATGGGCACTCTGGTATTTATTACAAGCATATGGGCCATGGTCAGCTACCTTTATTTCATGCTCAATATGTCTGTTCCTGGAGAGACCGTCAACTTCCTGGCCGGCATGGCGCATCCTCTTCGATTTTTGTATGCTTTCAGTTTGGCTGTGGTTGGCCCAACCGTGGCAATTCCAGCTTATCTGGTTTTAAGATCCGATAAATTTCTCAAAGGCATGCAAGCGCTCTTCGAGCGCCTCTCCTTGCTAACCATGTTTTATCTGTTTTTCGATCTCGTAGGATTGGTTATTGTAATCATCCGTAACGTCTGATTCAAACCTAAGATGACGAAGCATCAAATCACCCGACGGGATTTCTTGAAACTAGCCGGGGTTTTGCCTTTTAGTATCGCAGCGCCCGGGCTTATTCATTCGTTAGCGCCTGCGCAACAGCCCCGGAATGCGCAAAATGTGATCGTTGTCGTATTCGATGCACTCTCAGCGCATAATATCTCGTTGTATGGGTACCAGCGTGAAACGACCCCTAATCTTGCGCGGTTTGCTGAACGAGCTGTCGTATATCACAGCCACTACGCAGGTGGAAACTTTACGACACCTGGAACTGCCTCTCTTCTAACCGGCACACTTCCCTGGACACATCGCGCATTTCACAATAGAGAACTGGTGCAAGATGCTTTCGTAGAAAAGAATATTTTTGCTGCGTTCCAGAATCACCATCGATTGTTCTATTCCCATAATCCACTGGTTAATGTTTATATGGAGCAATTCAAAAAGAATTTGGATGAGCCGATACCAAGGGATAAATTATTTATAAAAAATGGCATCGACCCTCTGACCCTCTTCGAAAGCGATGAGGATATCGCTACCGTGAGTTGGGTACGTGCCATGAAGAATAGAGAAGAAGGTTATGCATACTCGTTATTTTTATCGCATTTATATGACCAGATAAATGGAACCTTTCAAGACAAATTGGTTACCAACCTGCAAGCACAGTTTCCACGCGGATTGCCAAATATTGCGGATGATAATTACTATTTGCTCGAAGATGCAATTGACTGGCTGCAGGGTTATCTTGGCATCCTTCCTCAGCCTTTCTTCTGCTATCTCCATTATTTGCCACCTCACGCCCCTTACAGAACCCATCGGGAATTTTACAACCGGTTCAAAGATGATGATTGGAAACCTGAGCCAAAACCTCGGGATCTGTTTGCCAGCGGTGAAGATGATCGACTTGAAAGAATGCTGAGCAAACGGACCAGTTATGACGAGTTCATACTCTACGTGGACAGAGAGTTTGGCCGGTTATTCGAGCATCTGGACAGTTCGGGCTTGCTGGAAAACACCTGGGTCGTGCTGACTTCTGACCACGGTGAGATATTCGAGCGTGGTATTGCTGGACATAAAACACCTGTCCTTTACGATCCTGTTATCCAGATTCCCCTGGTAATCTTCGAACCAGGACGAAAGTCACGTACAGATGTGTATCTGCCGACCAGTGCAATCGACCTTCTGCCGACATTGTTGTATGTAACCGGACAAAAGGCAGTGGATTGGGGGGAGGGGATTGTCCTGCCACCGTATTCTGACTCACAGCAGGCCGGGAGCAGGAATATCTATGCGACAGAATCAAAAAAGAATGGGAAATATCAACCGTTGACCATTGCTACGACTACATTAATCAAGGGACGATACAAATTAATCTATTTCTTCGGGTACGAAGAATTGGGAAGCGGTGAAGAACGCATCGAACTTTATGATCTAGAAAGTGATCCTGAAGAGGTCAATAATTTGTATGCAGTAAAAAGAGAAACGGCCAGTGAACTGCTCCATGAAATGAAGGTAAAGCTGGCTGAAGTAAATGAACCATATCAATGAATTAGACAAAGTGTGGTTACGGTTGCTCCAAGGTAAGAAATCAGGATGAAAAAGCAAGTTACAAGGAGAGACTTTCTCAAACTGGCTGGAATGGTGCCCCTGGCTGTGGTTGCGCCGAGATTTATCGACTCACTGCCGCTTGCACAGGAACTTGGAAAACCCCAAAACGTACTTATTATTGTGTTCGATGCGTTTTCTGCCCGCAACATTTCATTGCATGGGTATCAACGTGAAACAACCCCAAATCTTGCCCGACTGGCTGAACGGGCTGTGGTGTACCACAATCACTATGCCAGTGGAAATTTCACTCCAACCGGTACTGCATCCCTTCTAACCGGCACACTCCCCTGGACACACCGGGCATTCGGCCTTGGAGAGAACCATGTTCAGAGCACTTATACGGAGAGAAATATCTTTGCAGCTTTTCAAAACCATTACCGCTTTGCTTATACACACAATCAAATAGCAAACAGTCTCATAAACCAGTTCAGTCAAGATGTGGAAGAACATATCCCTTTAGGAAAGCTATTTTTAACTCACGATGATTTTATTGAATCCATTTTTAAGGATGATGAAGATATTGCCACAGTAAGTTGGGTGCGTGCAATTAAGAGCAGCGAAGAAGGATTTGCATATTCTTTGTTTGCGTCACACCTTTACGAGAATATTCGAAGTAAAAAGGTCGAGGCGTTACAACCACAATTTCCCATGGGATTACCCCATATCGCTGGGGATAATTATTTTTTACTGGAAGATGCCATTAACTGGCTTCAGGAAAACCTTGGTAAACTTCCCCAGCCATTTATGGGATATTTTCATTTTATGCCTCCGCATCGACCATATCATACTCACAAGGATTTTTATGGATATTTTGGTCAGGATGGATTTTTCCCACAGCAAAAACCGATGAGCGTTTTTGCCGACAAAAATGAAAATTATTTCAATTTTCTTTTGAAGCGAAGAAGAGAGTATGATGAGTTCATACTCTATGTAGACAGGGAATTTGGGAGATTATTTGACCACCTGGACAGTACTGGGTTGTTGGAGAATACCTGGCTGGTATTGACCTCGGATCACGGTGAAATGTTCGAAAGAGGCGTCCTTGGTCATATTACGCCTGTACTGTACGAACCTGTTATCCGGATTCCCTTGATGATCTTCGAGCCCGGGCAAAAGAGCCGCAGGGATGTGCGTGTCCCCACCAGCGCGATCGATGTATTGCCAACGCTCCTGCATGTGACCGGACAATTGCCCGCAGACTGGTCCGAGGGTACTGTGTTGCCACCATTTGCAAACTCTGCCTCGGCTGGAAGCAGAAATATCTATGTGGTGGAGGCCAAAAAAAATAATGCGCGCGCGCCCTTGACCATTGCGACAACAGCATTGATCAAAGATGGGTATAAAATCATGTATTTTACAGGTTATGACGAATTATCTGGGGATGAGTATATTGAACTCTATTATCTGGATGATGACCCTGAAGAGATGAACAATTTATCAGTGGCGAAAAAAGAAACGGCCAGCGAATTGCTCGATGAACTTAAGACAAAGCTGGTAGAAGTGAACCAACCATATCTATAACTCCTTTGATAGCTTCCTTACAATGTCTATACTCAGTACTTCACGGAAGTTGAAAAAATATCCGCAAACATCCAAGCGCTTTCGTGATCAATCGATACTAATTTTTGCCTGGCGACAGATATGAAGGACACAATTACCCGAAGGGATTTCTTGAAGTTGGCTGGGTTGTTACCCTTGAGTGTTGCTACGCCAAAATTTATAAATTCGATATCGCCTGTGGAAGAGGGTGGAAAACCGCAAAACATCATTGTGATCGTGTTCGATGCTTTCTCAGCATACAATGTTTCACTGTATGGATACCAGCGTGAAACAACCCCAAATCTTGCCCGACTGGCTGAACAGGCTGTGGTGTATCACAATCACTATGCAGGGGGGAACTCCACGATGCCGGGGACAGCTTCAATCCTGACTGGAACGTATCCATGGAAGCATAGGGCTTTTGGTCTCGATAAGAAAACAGTTGAATCTTCCTTTAACCAAAGGAATATCTTCTCGGCTTTTGAATCTCACTATCGGTTGGCTTATACACATAACCCCGTAGCAAATAGAATTCTAACTCAATTTCGTGGGGAAATGGATGACCATGTCCCTTTAAAGAAATTATTTCTGGCAAATGATGATTTATTCAACAGTTTGTTCAGCGAGGACGAAGACATAGCATCCGTAAGTTGGGTGCGCGCCATGAAGAATAACAAGGAAGAGGGCTTTGCTTATTCCTTGTTTTTAGCACGGTTATTGGAAAAGCAGCGGGAAAAGCTGATCGCAGATTTGCGATGGCAATATCCTTATGGCATACCGCATATTGAGGTGGATGATTATTTTTTGCTTGAAGATGCGATCAACTGGCTTGGAAACATCCTTGGGAAACTGCCTCAGGCCTTTTTGGGATATTTCCATTTCCTTCCGCCGCATCGTCCTTATCTTACCCACAGAGATTTTCTTGGAAACTTTAAAAAAGACGGATTTACACCGGTCATAAAGCCAGCTGATATTTTTACGGAAGGCCAATCGAACGAGTTCCTACTAAGGAAACGAATAGATTATGATGAGTTCATTCTATATGTCGATCGCGAATTCGGCAGGTTCATGGATATATTGGATAAACGAGGTCTCCGGGAAAACAGCTGGGTGATCTTGACTTCTGACCATGGTGAGATGTTCGAAAGAGGCGTTCTGGGACACATAACCCCTTTACTATATCAACCCGTCATTCGGGTACCCCTGTTAATTTTCGAGCCGGGGAAAAGGACCAGAAGGGATATTTATGCTAACACGAGCGCAGTGGACTTGTTGCCTACATTTTTGCATCTGACCGGACAAAAACAGGCGGATTGGGGCGAGGGGAATGTGCTACCTCCTTATTCGCCGGGAGGCTCTGATACAGATCGTTCTGTATATGCAGTACAAGCCAGAAAAAATGACCAATATGAACCCATAACGAATGCTACAGTTACCCTGGTCAAAGGACAATATAAACTTATCTATTTCTTTGGTTATGAAGAGTTAGGGTTCGGAGAAGAACGTATTGAACTCTATGACCTTCATGCTGATCCCGAAGAGATGAATGACCTGTATGTATCCAAGAGAGAAACCGCAGATGAATTGCTTAACGAGTTAAAGCGAAAGCTGGCAGAAGCAAATAAGCCTTACCAATAAAGATAAGCACACTCGGGATCCAGGCTTCATTTTACCGTCAGCAAACACCCCCCTTCCCCAACCGGTATATAAATATTCTCGGGTCGGATTTTGCGTCCGGTCACCGGCCAAAAAACGAGATCATTATCGAAAACCTGACCTGCCTCAATGTAGTTCGACGCCATTACATCACGGAAAGCCTGATTATCTTGAATGATAGCCGTAAATTGATTTGCAGCAAGCGATTTCTGGATTTGATCAAGGACCTCATCCCATAAGGGATCTGCTTTTCCCCCGAAACTCCCCCTCAGTTCGCCCATCTCGACAACCCCTGCATAGCCGTGTTTGCCTGCCAATTTTGCAAGATACGTATGGAATGGAATATAAACTTCCCCAGAACAAGCCCGAATGCGGTTCACGAGTTCTTGCCCGGCTTCCCGGTCGTCTCGGGTCGGGATTTGCGAGGTCGACGGCGAAAGCAGTACGATAAATTGAATGCCTGCTAAAAAAAACAGGACAGTGCTGAAAATATTTATACCTCTGGATATGTTGCCAGGGGATTTTTCCGATATATGGCCAATACCCAATCCGAAAAGGATCGCAAGACCGGCATATGCTGGCATAAAGACGTTGGAATATCCCCCGGGGTTCAGTCGCCCAAGCCAGGAATTGGCGATCAGCCCAAAGCTCAGAAGCAGGTAGAACCATGTTTCGACGCGCTGTGAAGGCCAGAAAAATCGCCACAATGCGGCCATTACGATCATCAATATCCCTGGGCCTATCAGATAGGGGAGCAGACGTTGCAAGTGAGCCGCGCTCAAGCTGTCATAAAAACCAGGTTGAATATTGGCAAGAATGACTATCAAAGATACAACCATGAAAGCGGAACCCATTAGAAAACGAGGGATTGTATACACATGTCCAAACAACCTGTAAGCAAGGTGACCCATCCAGCTGGGAGTCTTTCTCATTTTGATTGCCAGGATGATTGCTAGAAACCCTGTGAAGGTGGGCACGGCCATCAGCAGAAGTCGGGCCAGCGAGTATGGCCCCAGCACACCTCGTTCAGCACCGGATGGCAGATTGGCAAGATACCATACAGAATAAAAAGCCCAGAACCCAACAACAAAAACGAGCGTCCAGACTGCCCTTCCGGAACAGGCGGGATCAAGAGAATCTCCGTTCGGTGAACTGTCACTGCCAGAGGCCCCCTTTTTCCCGGGATATAAAAGAAGATACATCAAACCTATTGCTGTGGCAATGAAAGTGGGTTTGGCGACTTCGGTAAAGAGAACCTCATTGGTTGAAGTTATCAGTGTAATAATATTGGGGAGGACATTGTGCCGGCCTGGCAGGTGAAAGATGTAATAGAAATACCAACCCTCGTGCAACCAATCCAAGGCCAGTGTTCCGCCCAGGAATCCCAAGGTCGCGGTTCCGATAAAAATGAGGTTGTTTTTACGGAGGGGAAATAAACAATAAATCATGAAAACCCCGGCCGTAATGAGCATAGTCTGCTTCGTAAAACAGGACAGAGCAAGAAAAATGCCGCCGAGAATGGAGGCAGTTGGTTTGTCCTCGAGTAGAAAACACGCCGACAGGAGCAGGAACGCCAGGGCCAGGGAATCGACACGGGCAAGGTCGAACCAATGACCGGTCAATTCGTAAGTTGCGCAGAAGAAACCACCTGCTAGAAGTCCACCCAGCTTGCTTCCCGTTTGTTTATGAACAAGATTAAAAATAAGCAACAGTATTCCCAAGGTCGCTGTGATTGATACCAATCGCAAGGGCAAAAAATCGTTCTCCAAAACTTTGCTTACCAGCGCAGAGAAATAGAAATACACAGGTGGGTATATTTGCGGGATGAAATCGAAAGACGGTCTTACATATAGAGGTTGCCCGGCAAGTATCCTTGAAACCTGAATATACGATCCTCCTTCCATCCATTCCAGGGAAAATGGAAATGCCATGCGTGAAAAGGAAATAAAGAGGAACCTGGCAAAATGGGTCAATGCTGCGCCAACAGCAATGATTATTGCAAGCGATTGCAAGCGCGCAAATGGATTTTTTGTTCGTGCGCCAGAGACTATCCTCATGATTTTGTTATGCTGCTGATGAAGACAATGAATTCGTGGAAGTTCTCCATAGCGTGTAAAATTATAACCCTAATGTTTTTCTCACTGTCATATACTAAAATAGCTGCTATTGAATGTTCTGAGTCTTCCGTTATTTACGGGAATGAGGTTCGAAATTTTGGGTGTGAACGCGCGTACGCACGCTCACACCCAAAATTTCGGTTCAAACGATAGAACCAAAGTTCTCTGGTAGCGGAAAAGTTAAGTGGCTAAGGAAATTTAGACATGAAAAAGTGTCAAATCTCATAAAGTCGTATCACCCCTACTTTTGCAAAGTCTCGAAAAGTCGTATCACCAGCACATATGGCAACAAAACCAAAATTTTGCCTTGAACCCCAAGATATGCTAGAGCAGATTTCCTGTTCGC
>DAOTXM010000082.1:0-7368 GCA_034435215.1 Anaerolineales bacterium | reverse complement strand
AAACAATTGGCTCAAGCCCGAAAACAGGGGGGCGGAGTGGGCGCGCGCCCGCTCTGCACCCCTGTTTTCGGATATTCTTTCAATTTTCGTGAAGTACTGAGAATAGACAGCAGATAACAGACATGGAACATATCGAAACGCTTCCCACTGTGACCGAGAGCCTGCCCCCGGTTCGCATCGACATCGCCTTCAGCCTGATCATGCTCGGCACGACCATCGCCTGGTCGGTGAACGATGGCTGGCTGTTGTACTTCTACCTGCCGCCGGAAGGCCAGGGCGTCCCGCTGGTCCCGCTGGCCTTTTACGGGGTCGTGGTCATGATCGCCCGTATCGTGAATGCGACCGTTACGCCGCCCATCGGATACTGGTCAGACAATCTGCGCAGCAGGTGGGGACGGCGTCTACCGTTCATGTTTTCGGCCTCCCTGCCTCTTGTGGCTGCATTTTTCTTGTTATGGACGCCGCCGGTCCGGGGCGAATCGATGGCAAATTTGATCTACCTGGGTGTCATCCTGGTGCTCTTCAACATTGCCCAAAATTTGGTCATCATCCCGCTTGGTTCATTGTTGCCCGAACTGGCCGAAGCTGACCGCCACCGCGTGCGGTTGACCGCCTGGAGCGCCAGTTTTCAACTTATCGGCGTCATTTTGGCTGGGTTAGCCGGGGTTCTGGTTGGCCGCTTTGGATATGTCCCTATGGCGCTGGTCTATGCCGTTGTGATCCTGCCGCTTTTATATCTGCCTTTTCTTGTTTTACGAGAAAAGCCCGGACGCCAGATAGAAATTGCGCACCGCATGGGATTTCTGCAAAGCATCCGTACAACGATCACCAACCGCGCCTTCCTGATGCTGACTGCCACTGGCGTCTGTTTTTGGACCGCTACCACTTTCCTGATGCAGTCCATTCCCTATATCGTGACCGAGATTTGCCAGCAGGATATCTCCACCACCACTTATTTTTATCTGGTGGCTGTCTTGCCGCTGCTAGCCTGCTATCCGCTCGTCAATTGGTTATCATCGCGTTACGGCAAATGGAAAGTGTTCTCCGGTTCCTTGCTGGCCTCCGCCATCGTCCTGCCCGGATTGATGCTGATCGGTTCCTGGTTGCCCATCCCCTTGCTGGCGCAGGGCTTGACCTGGATTGCTTTGCAGGCTATCGCCATGTCCGGCGTGACCATGCTGCCGCAGGCCTTTGCCGCCGAGATCGTCGATTACGACGAAACTCTGACCGGCCAGCGCCGCGAGGGCGCCTATTACTCGTCTTGGAGCCTGCTGGGACAGGTCATCAGCGGGGTAGCGGCATTGGTGCTCTCATTGTTGTTCCTGCTGGGACGTAGCCAGGCGGACCTCAACGGACCGCTGGGCGTACGCCTGACCGGCTTGATCGGCGGCGTGCTGATGTTTGTTGCCTTCCTGTTGTTCTTCAAATATCCGCTGCGGCATCTGTCTAATCCCACGATCAATGATTAACTCTCTCCATGCTTCAATGCGAGCAAATATTTGATGCGCTGAAATTTGCGAATAAATCGAAAACGTTTATCCTTGTTCATCTCTGGTGAAAAAATGAATCTGACCCCTCAAAAAATCGCCGAACTCGAATTGATCATTCCCACCATCGCACAGGGACTGGTGGAAGCTGTTCCAGGTGTGGAAGTGGTTCTGCGCGATGACATCGTCATTCTGAGCAGCCATAGTTTCCCGTCTGCTGATATCAACCGTGCTTATTTGTTTCGCACTACCCCGCAGCACGCCGACGCGCTGATCGATGAGGTGGTCGAATTCTTCAAAGCCAGGGACCTGCCCGCTTCCATCATGGTCTCCCCGGCCTGCAGACCTGAAGACCTGCCCCAGCGCCTGGAAACCCGCGGTTTCGTCCGCCAGGAAACCGACGAAGCCTGGATGGTGCTGGAAGGGTTGCAGAAGGTCAGAGTGCCCAAGATCGACAGAAGCGTAACTGTCAAACGCGTCGAGAACAGGGCAGATGTGGAAACCTTTGCCGAAGTCATGACCGGCGCTTACGATATGCCCGCGGATTGGGCACCTTTCCTGGCACAGATGTTGGAACCGACCATCACCGTCCCAGGCTTCGCGCATTACGTAGGCTATGTCAAAGGTGTTCAAGCTGCCACGCTGACGCTCATGCGCCACGGGCCGTATGTCACCATCGGCAGCGGCGGAGTCTTACCCCAATATCGCGGCACGCGCACCATCTACAACATGGCCGTAGAGGTACTTACCCTGGCCAGGCGGGATGGCGTCGAGACGGTTGTCGGGCAAACCTCGCTGGGTCCCAAATTCGAGCGTTACCTGCGCATCGGCGGCTTCAAACTGGCCTTCAGAAGGACGGAATATAAGCTGGCATGACCGCGCTCGTGCAAGTCCGGGACTTGAAAAAGACGTACCAAACGGGTAGCGTTCGATTCGAGGCCCTGCGCGGCATCTCGCTGGAGGTCGCGCAGGGGGACTTTGTCGCTATTATGGGGGAATCCGGGAGTGGAAAATCCACCCTGCTGCACATCGTCGGCGGTCTGGACAGGCCCACAGCTGGGTCCGTTATGGTGGCCGACCAGAATCTGGACGATCTTTCCGAGACGCAACTGGCGCTTTTCCGCCGTGCCGAAATCGGGTTCGTCTTCCAATTCTTCAACCTGGTCGAAAACCTGAGCGTGCGCGCCAATGTCGAACTGCCCGCCTTGCTGGACCGACGCCGGAAGAAGGAGGTTCGCCAGCGTTCCATGGAACTGCTCGAACGGCTTGGCATTGCTGACCAGGCTGACAAGCACCCCTGGGAACTTTCCGGCGGGCAGCAGCAACGGGTTGCCATCGCGCGCGCCTTCATCAACCACCCAACTTTATTGTTGGCCGATGAGCCGACCGGCAACCTGGACAGCGCCAGCGGCGACGAAGTGTTGGGTATTCTGCGCGATTTCAACGCCCAGGGACAGACCATTCTAATGGTCACGCACGCAGCTTCGGCGGCGGTGCTGGCAAAGTATGTTCTATTTATCCGTGATGGACGGCTGGTAGACCGGATGACCGGTGGAGATGAAAAGGCTATCGCGCAGCGATTGCTGGACCTGAGAAAATGATGGATAAGCAAACGTCAAGCATATTCCTCGCTGAGCGGAATTCTGAGCGTAGCGTAGCGGAGAAGAAGAACGCAGTCGAAGCGCAGAATACCCGGAAAAGGAACCCTTCGGCTGTGCTATCACTCCGCTCAAGGTGGTGACCATGCGTGCCGTCTGGCAAAAGATCGTCGCGGATCTGTTGCACCGCCGTGCGATCTCGCTCCTGATCATTTCCACGATCACCACCGCAGCCGTCCTGTTGACGTTGGCCCTGTCCACGCTGATGAATTTGGGCGGGCCATACGATAAGTTGTTCGCCGAGTTAAACAGCGCCCACCTGTGGCTGCATTTTGTGCCTGGCCGCGTCAGCTCGGCCGATATCAGCCGCATCGAGTCGTTGCCCGGCGTGGCAGCTAGCACTGGACGGCAATACAGCTATAACACGCCGGTTCGATCGGGCGGAGAGCGGCTGGGGATGAGTCTGCGTGTTATTAAAGGGGAGCAACCCGCAGTGCACCGTCTGATGCTTGTGGAAGGGCGTTTCCCTGCAGCGGGCGCGGACGAAGTCCTGGTCGAGAAATATCCGGCGAGTTTCTACCATATCTCTGTGGGTGATACGGTGATGATCACCAACGCCGACGGGAAAGAAGTCGAATTGCCGGTGGTTGGGGTGGCTTTCGACCCCATGTACGATACGTATCGCAGCAACCAGCCACCGTACCTGTTCCTGAATGAAGAGACCTTGCGCCATTTGTTCCCGGACAAGGATCCCTGGAACTGGTCGCTTGGTTTGCGCCTCGCGGAGCCCGAGTCGGTGGATGAGGTCATGGCTGCGATCGAGTCCATGCGCAGCCTGGAATTCGTTGAAAGTTACACAGACTGGCGCGATGCCAAAGAATCGGCTGTTTTCCGTGTGCAGTTGACTTTTGTGTTCCTGAGCGCTTTCAGCTTGTTTGCCATCCTGGCTACGGTATTGATCGTGGTCAGCGTGGTCAGTTCCACTGTGCTGTCTCAGATCCGGCAGATCGGTGTGCTCAAGGCCATCGGGTTTACCGGGCGGCAGGTCTCGTTCTTATATGTTGGGCAATATGCGATTTTGAGCCTGCTTGGAACGACATTGGGTTTTGCGCTGGGACTGGCGCTGGCACCCCTGCCTTTGCAGAGCGTGACAGTTTCGTTGGGCACGAAATTCCAACCCCCGTTCAGTTTCCTGTTGATGGCGCTGGTCTTTGTGATTATCCCGGGGACGACAGGCTTGGCAGCCGGAACGGCAGCCCGGCGCGGCGCGAATGCAAACATCATCAAATCCATTGCAGTGGGCGCTGAAGCGCCGGTCCGCAAGACGTTCTGGGGTGCGCGCCTGGCCGAACGCCTGGGTGCGCCGATGGCGCTGGTGCTGGGATTGAATGATGCTTTCGTCCGCCCGTTGCGCGCGCTGTTGACCGGGCTGAACCTGACCCTGGGTGTGATGGGTATCGTCTTTGGGCTGGCGCTTTCGGATACGCTCCAGACCTACCGCGAAAATCCCGCACTGCTGGGCGTGGTCTACGATGCGACCGTCACCCGCCAGGAGAGCACAGACGCGCGCGCCCGGCGCGTCTTGAGTCAGGCCCCAGGGGTAGAAGCGTTCTATGGGGAGAAGCAGCTCCAGGTCCAGACCCGTAGCGGGAATACTTTCACCCTGCGGGCTGTGGAGGGCAATTTGTCTGCCTTCCCTTTCCATATCTCCGAAGGCCGCTTTTTCCAACCGGACACGAACGAAGCCATCGTCGGGCGCGGACTATTGGACTGGCTTGGATTGAAGATAGGTGATAGTCTGACGCTCACTTTAGAGGATGACCAGCGCCATGCTGTGACCTGGACGATCGTTGGCGTCTACCCCGAGCCATCTGACGCCGGGCAGCGCATGATGGTGAGCCTATCGAGCGCCTCCGGCCTGGACCGTCATGCTGCTCCCGATACCTATTACTTGAAACTGTCCCCGCGCGCGGATACCGCCAAACTGCGCGCCTACCTGGAGCCGGACAAAGAATCCGACCTGAGCTTGATTTTGGTGGAAGAAGCCATCCCGAGTTCGGTGGTTTACCTGCAACTGGCAGTCTTCATGCTGGGGGGGATTTTGATCGGCATTGCGGTCATCAACGTATTCATCACCTCTTTGCTCGCCACACAGGAAAAACTGCGTGTGGTGGGCATTTTGAAGACGGTTGGCATGGTCCCGGCGCAGGTGGTGGCGATGATCAACACCGCTGCCGGTGTGCTGGGCGTGCTGGCCCTGCTGGTCGGCATCCCGCTTGGACTGGCATTTACCGGGGGGATGCTGACGACGCTTTCCAACCTTTACGGTTTTGGGCAGGTGCGTTTAGCGTTCAACGGATGGGGGATCGTGCTGCTGGTTCCCTTGATTTTCTTTGTCAGCCTGGCGGGAAGTTATCTCCCCGCGCGCTGGGCGGCGAGGTTGTCTATTGTGCGCGTGCTGCGGGAGGAATGATCCACGAAGAATACGAAGGGGCACGAAATTTTTTCTTCGTGTCCTTCGTGGATATAATCAGGGCGGAGAATTTTTCATGAAGATATTCGCATTTCGACTAAAACCCGGGCAAGACCTGTTCGACGAAATCGAATCCATTGTGACAGAGAAGAATATCGAAGCGGGTTGTGTGCTCAGCGCAGTTGGCAGCCTGACACATGCTACGCTGCGATTGGCAAACCGCGATTTTTACTCGGAATACGACGGTCATTTCGAGATCGTCTCGATGACCGGGACGGTCTCGATCCATGGTTCGCATCTACATATTTCTATTTCGGACGGGAACGGGAAAACGATCGGCGGCCATCTCGTGCCGGGTTGCAAGATTTACACCACAGCCGAGATGGTGATCGGTGTGTTTGAGGATGTGGTCTACAAACGGGAATTTGCCGAGGATTCGGGATACGAGGAACTGGTCGTTTACAAGAAATAGGGCAGAGACTCTCAACCTCAATTCTTGAGAGCCTTCAAAAATTCATCCTGGTTTCGAACGATTTCCTTTAATCCCAACCGCAAACCCAGGCGGGTCAATTGCGGCGGATCCACGTAGGTTTGCGCCAGGGTTGCTTCCTGCCCGAGCACGTCGTTGGCGGGTCCGTCGAGCAGAACCTTGCCCTGGGCGAGTGCGATCACGCGCTCGAAGTTTTCCGCGCAGAAGTCGATATCGTGTGTGATGGTGATGATGGTCTTGCCGCGCTCTCGTAGGACAGCAATCGCGTTTGCCATGCGAGCGATGTTGGCGGCGTCCTGACCGGTGGTGGGCTCGTCGAAGATGACGATGGGCGTGTCCATGGCAATGATCGAAGCCAGAGCCACCATTTTTCGCCAGGTGGAAGACAGGTCGTAGGGATTGGTCTCTTTTTGAGAGGTCAGTTCGGTCATTGCCAGGGCATCCTCTACCAGCACTTCGACTTTGTCTTTGTCATACCCCAGGTTTTTTGGCCCGAACGAGACCTCCTGGTGGACGGTCTTGGTGAACAACTGCTCATCGGGATTCTGGAAGACGTAACCCACGCGCGAGGCAAGTCTGGCCACTTGGTACTTGCTCGTATCCCAATCCCAGATCAATACAGACCCGGAGGTTGGCTGCAACAGACCATTAAAGTGTTTGACAAGGGTGGTCATCCCGGCTCCGTTCTGCCCGATGATATCAACCTGTTCCCCAGGTTGGATGGTCAGCGAGATGCCGATGAGGGCTTTGACCCCTGCGGGATAGGTGTAATGGAGATCTTTGATTTCGATTTTCATGAATAATTCACCAGGGATGAACAGGGATAAACAAAGATGGTTTTATGTTCATCTCCGTTTATCTCCGGTAAAAACCTTCTATCGCCTCATCCAATGTAACAGGCAGACGGCGTTCCTTCGGCCATAATCCCTGCCTTTGCGCTTCCCGCGCGGTGGATGTATAGCGTGAGATGCCAAATCCTTTGCCGTCCAATACGTCGGATGTGAGCACCTCACCCGGTTTACCGTCCAGCAGGATCTTACCCTCGTGCAGGGCGATGACGCGGTCGGCATACTGGGCAATCCATTCCATTTTGTGCTCGGCCAGCACCACGGTCATGCCGCGCTCGGCCATGGTGCGGATCACAGCGAAGACTTCGCGCGTGCCGATCGGATCCATTTGCGAGGTCGGTTCGTCGAGCACCAGCACTTTGGGTTCCATGACCAGAATCGAGGTCAGCGCGACGCGTTGTTGCTGTCCGCCGGAGAGGGAATAGGGCGAGCGCTCGGCCAGGTCACTGATGCCGGTCATTTCCAGGGCGCG
>DAOTXM010000081.1:0-6339 GCA_034435215.1 Anaerolineales bacterium | reverse complement strand
ACCTTCCAGGACGCAAATGGCATGAGAGAACGCCTGCTATGGCTGCCCAGCTCACTGATCATGTTTGGACTGTTAAAGATCTGCTCACCTTCGTCCCCATTCGATGCTAACCGCACCCAACAGGGAGACTATCTAATATTGGGTCTTCCATATTAATAAGGGATGGGGGTCCGAAAAACAGGAGAGCCCTGATTTTACAGCGCAAGGTTGCAGTGCTGATACGCAATCATTAACAGGGATAACCGAATGGCATATAACACAACGAGACCCCCAGCCTCAATCATGTTGCATCCTTTCACCTGCGCCGAATGACAAAATTTTTGCAGGAAAGGTCATAGGCGATTAACCAGGGTCGGGCTATCATGATAGCGATCAAAATTTGCGCTATCCCCCTTACACAAGCAACCTGGAAGGGTTTTTCCCGTACATAAGGATAAATGTGCAAGAGGCACAATACAAGGAATGGATTATTTTTTGAGGCGAAGATGGACACGAACGACAAGGCCAGTGGGGTTCTGGCAACTGCCATCACGAAGGCAGCCAGCATACAAACATACTATACGATTCGTTTATTCGTGGATCGGGAACGAGTCGAGGATGCTTACCGGGCTTACGGCTACTTCCGTTGGGTGGACGATGTGATTGACGGGGAAACAGGTACAAGGCCTGAAAAGCTCGCTTTCATCAATCGCCAGAAGTCCCTTTTGGAAGCCTGTTATCGCGGGGAAACGCCAGAAGGCCCGAGTCCTGAAGAATGGATGTTGATCGATTTGGTGCACGGCGACACGGAAAAGAACAGCGGTTTACAGTCTTACCTGCGCAACATGATGGCGGTCATGCTTTTCGATGCCGAACGACGAGGCCAGGTCATAACCCAAGCGGAATTATCCGGATATTCGCGAGCCCTGGCGATCGCAGTGACTGAAGCGCTGTACTATTTCATCGGCCATGACGATCCATCGCCCTGTCACGAAGCGCGCTATCTGGCAGTAACAGCCGCCCACATCACCCACATGCTGCGGGATGCAATCGAAGATGTGGAAGCTGGTTATTTCAACATCCCGCGCGAGTACCTCCAGGCGCACGGGATGGCTCCACAGGATGTGAACAACCAGGCCTACCGCGAATGGGTCTGCGGAAGAGTGCAATTGGCGCGCCTGTATTTCAAAGCGGGACGGGAATGTACAGCCCAGGTTAGGAACCTGCGCTGCCGGTTGGCCGGTTTCGCTTACACAGCCCGTTTCGAATGGATGCTGCGCCTCATCGAACGCGATCATTACTGCCTCCGCTCCGAATATCCCGAACGCAAAAGCCTGCGGGCAGGCTTATGGATGGCCTGGCTGACCCTCTGTTCTATGTTCACCTTTCCACGGTTCAAGGTCGAACCTCACGCCCTGGCCGTGCAACCCATACGGATCAAAGAACGATGAAAACAAAAACTGTAATTGTGATTGGCGCTGGCATCGGCGGGATCACCGCCGCGACCCATCTGGCAAAACAGGGTTTGCATGTCACGGTCATCGAAAAAAACGCTCGTCCCGGCGGGCGCTGCGACCGCCTCAGCCGCGACGGGCACCAGTTCGACACCGGCCCGACTCTGCTAGTCATGCCCCTGTTGTACGAAGCAGAGTTTGCCGCGCTGGGCGCATCCCTGCGCGAGATGCTGGATTTACAGCGCGTCGACCCGACCTATCACCTGGTCTTCGACGACAGCAGCCAGCTTGCGCTTTCATCCGATCTAAAATCCATGCAGGAACAGTTGGAAAGATTCGAGCCGGGCGGTTTCCAGAGTTTACTGCGCTACCTGGATGAAGGTCATCGACATTACCATCTGGGCATGGAAAAAATGGTCCGTCCCGATTTCCGCAAACCGACCGACTTTTTCAACCTTGGGAACATTCCGCTAATTCATCAAGTAAAACCGCTGGTAAACCATTACGCCAATATGTCGCACTACTTCGACGATCCGCGGTTGAAGGCGGCTTTCACCTTCCAGGATGTCTACATGGGGTTGAGCCCCTTCGAAGCTCCTGCCACCTTCTCGATGATGCCCTACACCGAGCTGGCGCATGGCGTCTGGTATCCCAAGGGCGGCATGTACCAGGTGGTCGAAGCGCTCATGGCCCTGGCACGGAAAGCCGGGGTGGAATTCGCCTTCGACACAACGGTCGGGCAGATCAATGTCAACGGCAGCAGGACACGCGGGATCGTGGTCGACGGCCAACATATGGAAGCGGATGCCGTCCTGGCCAACGCCGATTTACCCTACGTCTACCAGAACCTGCTCCCGCAGGACAGGCAGGTCAAAAAGCTGGAACGCAAGCGCTACTCCTGCTCGGTCATCAGCTTCTTCTGGGGAGTGGACAAACCTTACGAGATACTGCCCCCGCACACCCTCTTCCTGGCAGACGACTACCGTGAAAACTTCGATAGCATCATCCGGGACCTGAGCCTGCCAGCCAACCCCAGTCTTTACATCCACGCCCCGGCCCGGCTCGATCCATCCATGGCTCCAAAAGGGCAGGATACATTGATCGGCATCGTGCCTGTTGGCCATATGTCTGCCAACGGGGAGCAGGATTGGGGCGCGCTGCGCGACCAGGCGCGGGAACATATCTTCCGCCGCCTGCGGGCCCTGGGCATCCACGATCTGGAAGCGCACATCAAATTCGAGATCAACTTCACGCCACTTTCCTGGCGCAAACGCTACAACCTGGTCAAAGGTTCCACCCACGGCCTGTGTCACAACCTGACCCAGCTGGGCTATTTCCGCCCCGATTACCAGCATCCGCAGTATCGCAACCTGTACTTCACTGGCGCCAGCACACGCCCCGGCACGGGCATGCCGACCGCCATGGTCTCGGGCCGCCAGGCTGCCCGGCGAATCATCGATAACCTAAGATAAATCTCATCGAACAAAACCGTGCCCATGATCGCCGCCAAATTCCCAATTTTGGGCACCGCCCAGGCTATCGCCCTGCACAAAAGCGGCTAGGTGACGGACAGTGCGGAACTTTGCCAATCTGACCTCCAGCGAATTCAATACGCCTGCCCCACTCTACCTGCCGGCACGTCTTTCTTTATTCAGGCCAGGTGACCAGGTTTTCGCCTACGTTGGCATGGACCTAGGTGCCAACGCCGAGTACATTTGCATCCCCGGAAATGGGACGGTGACCCTAATGCCGTCCAACCTGACCTATGAGGAGGCCGCCACCCTGCCCTATGACACAGTGATGGCCTCCAACCTGCTCAAAAAGACCAGTCTCCAACCGGGAAAAAATCCTGATCAACAGCGCGTCCGGCGGGATTGGTGCGGTGGCCGTCCAACTCACCAAATATTACGGCGCGGAAGTGACGTTTGTGGCACGCCACGCCCGGACTATGTCAAATCGCTTTTTTACCAGGTTCAAAGGCCGGGCACTGATCGACAAACGCTTCCCTCTGGAACAAACCACCAAGGCGCACCGCTACGTCGAAAACGGGCAAAAACAGGGGAGGGTAATCGTCATGTTATCAGCCTGGTTGCATTCGTTTGCGTAAATGGACATCTTTCTTGCAGGAAAACCATGGCCAGCTCGTCACCTGAAGGGTATCATCAGGCTGACGAAGATTTTGATCGACAAAGGAAAACAACCCCGATGGACCCCCAAAAACTGCCCCTGACCCGTGACCTTTCACCTGCTTACCGGCATTCACTGCTCATTACTCTGCTGATGACCCTCGTCTCGCTGGCCGGCCTGCTCTTTCCATCGACAGTCTACCCTACCGAAGAATTGCGCCGCACCTTCCACACCAACGATCTGGTCAATCTCCTGGTTGGCCTGCCCGTGCTGTTGGGCGCGGTGTGGCTCATCCGGTGGGAGAAACTGCTCGGGCTGCTGGGATTGCCCGGCGCATTGTTCTACGTGACCTACAATGCGATTGCCTACGCAGCGTCCATGCCGCTCACCTGGCCTTTCTTCATTCACCTGGCGTTGGCCATACTGAGTGTGTACACCATTTTCTTACTCGTTTCCGGCATGGATGGTGCAGCCGTGCAGGCACGGCTCGCAGGCCATGTGACCGAACGTTTCGGCGCGGGTGTGTTGGTGGGGATGGGAGTCTTGTTTTTCTTGCGCGCCCTCGCAAAATTCTTCGATGGCGCGGTGGGAATGGCTGAGTTCGGCGTTTTGGTCGCCGACGCGCTGACCTCGCCCTTCTGGATTCTCGGAGGCATTGTCTTGTGGCGCAGGCAACCGCTCGGCTACGTCAGCGGGGCGGGATTGCTGCTCCAGGCCAGTATGTTGTTTGTCGGCCTGCTCGCCTTTTTCATCCTGCAGCCCTTCGTGGTGGGTGTGCCCTTCCCGCTGATAGATTTCGTTGTCATCCTAAGCATGGGCATGATTTGTTTTATCCCGTTCGCGCTTTTTATACGTGGCGTTCTCTCGGCAGGAAAATAACCAGACCTTCCGTTCTTAACGGGATTGGGCATGTTCCCCGCTAAAACGGTAGAACCAAGCAATCAAAACGCGATGCGGTTAGCTGTCGAAAACGCACTTTCCCGGTACTCCCGCGGCGTCACCCCCGACCATTTCTTGAAGGCCTTGCGAAATACACTTGGCTCGGAAAAGCCCAGCAGGTACGTGATTTGCTCCACCGTGTAGTTCTCACGCAGATATTTTTGGGCTAACCGCTGGCGGATATCTTTAAGCAAATCACTGAAAACGACCCCTTCTTCCTCCAGGCGTTTTTGCAATGTGCGGACGCTGACAGCCATTTCCTTGGCGACCTTGTTAATGGAGAGCGCCTCATCATCCAGACGCGAAAGGATGATCTTCGTCACGGCGCGGGTATGCTCGTTGTTACGGTCCATTTCGGCTATGAAATCCTGAGCATATTTTTCGAAATATTCCAACAAACTGGGATTTGCCAGTAAGATGGGTATATTGACAACGCTCATGGCAAGTGAAAAAGTGTTTTCTTTCTGTCCAAAACGCACCGGGCAGCAAAAAATCCGTTCGTACTCAGCCGTCGATTCTGGCTCCGGGTAGATAAAGGTCACTTCGAGAGGGTTGATTTGGACACCGGTAAATGTCCGCATCATACGCACACTGCTGGAGAACGTCGCTTCGAAACAGTGTCGCGACATTTTTGGTGCGTGCGGGGGCGTGAAGAAAATGACTTTGATCTTGTTGAATTTCAATTCCGCCCGAGCTTCGATCAGGTTGCCGATGATGCGCGAATACCGGGCCGACTTCTCGAATGCTTCACCCAGATTTTTGCAGTTCATCATCATATAACCGAGAATGGACCAGCTTCCCGCTTCGGCAAATTCCCCCATATGCAGGCCAAAATACGGATCGTTGACGTAATGCGCCGCTTCATCCTGTATAAGAAGGTACGTTTCGATGGGGATGTACGCGTCAGGCGACTTGACCGACTCGGGGTCAATACCCAGGCTGTGCAGGAATTCATCGATATCGACCTTCAATGAAGCAAGGTAGAGGAACATCTGCGAAAGGACGGTCACCGAAACAGTGATCGGTTCTGGCGAAATATTCATGTGATAATCATAACTTAAGTTTACGCAAAATGACACAACTTTTGCAGAAAATGTCATAGGCATTTGTCAATATCAAGGATATGATTACGCTGACCGAAAGCGTGTTGATAGCGAGGAAGTTCTATATGAGCATTGAAATTTATTATTATTCAGGAACCGGAAATTCGCTGTGTGTTGCACGAGAAATACAGAAACGCATTCCTGAAGCGACCTTGACCTCTGTTGTGCATTTATTGCGCGATGAAACCATCACCATAAGGGCCAATACAGTTGGCTTCATTTTCCCGAACTTTTGTCTAACGATTCCTATCCCCGTGCATGATTTTCTCAAAAAAGCTGATCTGAGCTCGGCCAAATATATCTTCGCTATTTGCACGCGTGGTGGCAGCACGTCGGAGGCATTTGAATATATGGATGAGTTGCTGCAAAAACAGAATAAGAAACTGGATGCTCAGCTCGACATCAATATGCCGTGGAACAATCCTATCACAGATAATCTGCCTGGTATGAATAGCGAGGAGAAAACACGATATTTAGAAGCAGTCATGCAAAGTAAATTAGATATATTTTGCAAAGCAGTGGTTGAACACGAAAAATATCGCGAGGAAGGCAAAACCGACTATGAGCTGTCGTTTGGGATGAAGTTGTTTGATTTACTTATCTCTGTCAAATCTCATAAAGTCGTATCACCCCTACTTTTGCAAAGTCTCGAAAAGTCGTATCACCAGCACATATGGCAACAAAACCAAAATTTTGCCTTGAACCCCAAGATATGCTAGAGCAGATTTCCTGTTCGC
>DAOTXM010000080.1:0-7354 GCA_034435215.1 Anaerolineales bacterium | reverse complement strand
AGCTTCGCACGCCCACCCATTTTCGCGGGTTGTCCCTGACATGTTTTGCGTGCACACGTCCGGTACGGGGCGGCCTGCACAGGGGTGATTCCGCAGTACAATCGTCCCCATGAAAAAGATCTGGATCTCTCTGCCATATCTTTCCAATAAGATGGGAGGAGCTTCCTCCCTCTTTTTGAAAGGATATATTTTATTGTTGACCGGTTTCCTGCTGACCGGCTGTATTTCCATTTCATCGGCTACGCAAGCCCCTACCGCTCCGCCTCAATTCGTGACCTCCACCCTGCCACCGACAAAAGCGCTGGTTCTGCCCTCGACGATCACCCCGTCAACCCCAAATGCCACCGGGACTGCCTCCCTGGCTGTCCCTACTGTCCCGGCAAATTGCAAGGTGCAGGCCGTGCTGCTCGAAGATGTTACCGTTCCGGATGGGACGCGCATCCCGGCCGGCGAAACCTTCACCAAAACCTGGCGTTTCAAGAACACTGGCACCTGCCACTGGAGCGGCTACACCATCAGTTTCCTGGGCGGTGACCGCATGGGCGCGCCGGACTCAGCCCCCATCCCTGACACACTGGCCGGTTCCAGTGTGGACGTTTCGCTGGAGTTGACCGCCCCCGCAGCCGATGGCTCCTATTCCGGTTACTTCACGCTGAAAAATGCCGCCGGGGAGTCGATCAACGTCGGGACAGAAAAGACCTTCTGGCTCAAGATCACTGTCGGAACTGGGGGTACATCACCGACCTCTGCGCCTGGTGAAACACCAACTGGCAACTCTGGGAACACCACCGGCGACGTATCAGCAAACTGCAATTACAGTGAGAACGCAGGGTACGTCAGCCAGATCGAATCGCTGATCAACGCCGAGCGCCAGAAAAACGGCCTGCCCGCCCTGACGGTCGATGCCCTGCTGACATCCGCCGCGCTAAGGCACAGCGCCGATATGGCCTGCAACAGCCTGCTCAGCCACACCGGCTCGGACGGCTCATATGTCAGTACGCGCATCGCCGCCACAGGGTATTCCGCTTCTTACACCGAGGAGATCATCTACGCAGGCGGCAGTCCGCAAACGGCGTTCAACTGGTGGATGAACGACAAACTCCACCGGGATGCCATCTTGAACACAAAATCCACCGAGATGGGCATCGGCTATGCTTATCTCTCGTCCAGTACGTATGGGGGCTATTTCACGGTCGATTTTGCCAGCCCGTAATCCCTCTCCCTGAGCGAAGCGGAGCGGAGACGAAGAACGTAGTCGATGAGCAAACTTTAGCTATTTCGCAACCTTACCTAACACCACACGCTTCGACTACGGCTCTCACTGGCGTTCGCGCCTCCGCTCAGCAAGTTACACACGTAAAATCTTGTTCCAATCCAGCATTTTCTGGATGTGCTCCAGGGGCATCTGGCCCTCCGGCACATAACCGACAAAGGAACGGTTGTAGGTATCCTCATTATTATCCACCATAAAGTCGGACAGGAAGTAGCGCAGCGGCTTTTTGAATACGCCGATCGAGGAAACGCCCTTGTCGTCATCGGGCAGGCTGGTTTCATAGGTGATGACCACCATCCCTTCGGCGGTTTCAGCTACTTCTACCACAGTCGCTTCATGGAGCCAACGCAGCCACTGCATTTGTCTGGTCTTTGTTTTCTTCTTCGTCCCCTTATCTTCGCTCACGACCATACGCTCGCGGGTGACGATCTCGCCTGCTTTATAGGTCCAACTGTTCTCCTTGTTCCCCGCTCCTTTCTTTTCCATTAACTCTTTCGGGAGCAGGCCAATCTTGTCCTTGGTCTCGATAGCTTTGGCAATCTGCCATTGATCGGGCTGTTTGTCTACAAAGCGCAGCCAGAGCACGCTGGCGCCCGGCATGTATTGCTCCGCGGCCGTGGCCTTGACGTAATACGGCCCGGGGTTCCCGGCTAGTTTTTTCTCGTCTTCGTTCGTGCGGTACCACTTCGGCTTGGCCGTCAGGCCGCCGGGAGGCAGGTGCCCGCGCAGGTGCTGGATGTGCTCGGCGGTCTCGTTGCAGACCGCACGCGTGACGATCAGTTCGTGTGAGCGGCCATGTTCCTCACGCCAGGCAGTAATGTCATTGTTTTTCCAGGCATCGATGATCGCCCGCAGCGGATAGTTCGCCGGGGAGTAGCTCTCCTTCTCCTCCTCGGGTGTGAGTTTCTCCCAGCCGGGGGCAGTCACCTCGGTCAGGCGTAGAGGCGTTAAGCGGACGATCTCCTTCCAGGCCCAGCCCGGGAACTGTCCTTTCATCGAGCGCAACGTCTCCACCACTTCCCCCGTGGGCTTGCTTTTGATCTCGTATTCATCCTCGGCTTTGCGCAGGTCCGTCAAACCCCGGCGGCGCGTCCCGGGATTGGGCGATTTAAGGTTGGGCAGGTACCAGCCGATCTTATCCCGCCACTCTTTTTCCGTCGCCCCGGCCAGCTTGGGTTTTGTGATCCCGCTCCGCGATTCATAAGCCGCGACCTTTTCCTGGCAAAGTCTTACAACTGTTGCATCGTCCAGTGCCTTGATTTCCTCTTCGATTTTTGGAGCACGCAGGCGGGCCAGCAGGTCTTTGGGGTCAGCCCAGGAACCATGCGCGCTGGCGTAGCGCATACCTGAAAAATGAACGATCATGTACTGCAACCAGAACGGATAACGCTGCGGTTCCTTCAGAAAACGCTGACGGATTGCTTCGAGCAGTTCGTACTGGTTCTTCTTTGCCAACGATTCCTCATAGACCTCGGCCTTCCAGGCTGCGATCTCCCTGACCGTGGGCGGTTGCTTGGTTTCATACCGGACCAGGAATTCCGCCTCGCTCATCCCCGCCGGGACCTGCCCCCGTTGTTGCATCCAGTACCACTCCAATTTGCGTTTCTCGATCCTGTCGTAGGTGGCGAGGAAGCCGCGCAGTTGCTCCAGCTCGCGTTCCGCCATGGGCAGGGTGACGTTTTCCCACAGCAACAGTTCCTGCTTTTCCCGGTTGTAATGCGCATGGTTGGGATCCATCGCTGCCTGGCGTTGTCGCCGGGACTTGATCCGGTCGCGGATCAGGTTGCGGTGGTTCATCCATGACTGGATTTGCATCTCGACGAAACTCTTTTCCCCGCGGATGTCCTTCGGCCAGGAACTGATGAAAACGCCGTGCAAGCGGTTGATTTCAGCCAGTTCTGTTTCGTCGATCGGCTTGAATTCGTAGTAATAGGCACGCACATCCGACTGCATAAAATACTCGCGCTTGGACGAGTACATTTTGTAAGCGCCAGCAGCGGCCAGTTTCTGAGCCTGGGTATATTCTTCGATATCGTTGGCAAGGTCGACCTTATTCTTATATTCTTTCCACAAGTCGATCTCCTGGAAATAGACCAGGAAATCGCGCAGTTTGGCCTCACGCATGGGATAAATATCCTTGCACAAAATTTCGTTCTGCCACTGGAAGTAGGTCGGTTGCGCCATGCTTTGCTCCTTGCCTGAAAACGATAAAATCGGTTGGGGTTGATTATAGATTGATTTTATCCGATTTGCGGGAAAATATAGAGGTGCGTAGGATGAACCCCTTGGTCAAGTGCTGGTCTTCTCCCCGCTTGACCCAAAGCGCATTGTTGGCTATATTACCCCCATGCGTTTCCCCTTCGAAACACAATGGACCATCCCGGATAACCCACCCTCGGACCCGGGTTGTTTCGTCATCCCTTCCTACGCCCTGAAGGATCGTTCCACCCCCACGAAACCGACCATTGCCCAGATCGAGCTGGCTGCTGCATGGTGGCAACGGTTTCCGCATTCGTCGCTCATCATGTGCACCGGTGACAACCAGCGGCTGGGAATCACCAACGCCAGCGTGATGGCCGCCTACGCCGCCCGCTTGGGGGTTCCCGGCGCGAACATCATCGAAGAAGACCAGTCCCTGAACACCTACGAGAACCTGTACTATGCCTGGGAAATCATCCAGGAAAGGAACTTCCGGCAGCCGACCCTGGTCACCCTCGATCTGTACACCCGCCGCGCCGTCGCTACCGCCCGCAAAATGGGCTGGGACGATTTCTACTGGCTCTCGGTTTATTCCAGCGGGGAGCCGGCCTACGGCTATAAGTGGTTCCAGACCCATTCGCGTTTCACGCTCTACCTCTACGAACTCCTGGCGATGGTGTATAGCAAGATGGTCGGGTGGATTTAGCCGCGTTATTTGTTGTTGGATTGCGTGTAAAATAGATTAACAGCAATGAATAATCTACCCCCTCTCGGTCTCCCCAAAATCCGACGATTTAGCCGCTGTATACGCAATCCAAGTTCCCATCGTCGTATTTGGGGGAGGTGTTCGATGGACAGAGGGGGCAGAAAGGCTCTCTAACCATGCCCCATGACCAAGCCTACCTCGAAGTAGAAAAGAAGTCGAAGAAGCCCTGAAATCGGGCGCAACGGAACTTGACCTCACAAAGATCATTTTTATTTAGATTTTATTGCTGAACAAACGCAACGAATTCCTGTGGGTTCACGAACGATTTGCGGGAGAGTATTAGCCCCATGTCATTCTGCGCAAAGCGAAGAATCTCTTCCTCGACCACGCGAGACTCTTCGCTCGCATAGAACGCTCCCTCAGAGTGACATAATTATGAGCAAAGAATACTACGACTACACCATGACCAAAAAGTCACGCACGTCCCCCGACTGAAAACAGCCTGGCCGTCCAACTACTACAACGCCCTCTCCAGAATCCCCGTCAACTCCATCGCCGTCAACGGGATGGGATTCCCTTTGAAACTGCTCGATTTCAGCGTCTTCTCCACCGCTTCGGGAAAATGCGCGCGAGTCATCCCATATGCTGCAAGCGGGGGGATCTGCAGATCCTGCACCAGCACGCTGACCCAGGTGACGCCGTCAGCGGCGCTCGCATCCGGATCGGTCGTCAAAATCTGGGCAATTTCCGTATAGCGCGCCAACGACGGATGTCCGGGCGCACGTGCTTTCAGCGCATTCAGGTTGGCCTCCATCACCAGCGGCAGCAGGCGCGCGCAAACCACTCCATGGGGCGCGTGCAGCATCCCGCCCAACGGACCGGCAAACCCGTGCACGGCTCCCAGCGCGGCATTCGCCATCGCCAGCCCGCTGAACAGGCTCGCCAGCGACATGCGCTCACGCGCCTCTTTATCTGCGCCATTTTCATAAACCCGCTTCAGTGCCCGCGCCGCCTTGCGCATCCCCTCGCGGCAGAGCGCATCGGTCAGCGGGTTGGCCTTGACCGAAACGAACGGCTCGATCAACTGAGTCAAGGCGTCCAGCCCGGTACTGGCGGTGACGGCAGGCGGCACGCTGTAAGTCAATTCGGGATCGATCAGCGCCAGGCGCGGCAACATCAGCGGGCTGCGCAAACTTACCTTCACCCCGTGCGCAGGCGATTCGATCACCGCGTTGCGCGTTACTTCCGTCCCGGTGCCTGCGGTGGTCGGAATGGCAATGTAAGGCAGCGGCGCTTGCGTCAATGTGCCTCCCTTGCCAATCACCTCCAGATAATCGAGCACGTCTCCCGGGTTCGTCGCAAGAATAGCAATGGCTTTGCCCGCGTCCAGTACGCTGCCGCCGCCCAGGCCGATGACCCCATCGCAGCTGCGGGCAACCTCCGCCCCAGCGCGGACCAGTTCTACTGTCGGTTCGCCATGCACTTCGAATTCGGTAAACTGGATCCCCTGCGCGGACAGCATCTCCCTTACGCGCGGGATCGCATCCGATGACTTGCCCCGCACCAAAAGCAGACGCTTCGCGCCAGCCTTGAATTGCTCGGCTAAAGAATTCAGCTTTCCAACCCCGAAGAGGATCCGGCCGGCCGTGGCAAATTCAAAGGAGAACATAGCACGCGCTACCAGTCTTCATCGTCCGGAAAAACATTGCTGTATTTGATCCCCTGCCGCGGCTCAGCCATCATCTCCGCGACGGTGTCGCGCCAGCGGGCATAGTGCGCGGTCGCTTTGTGCGCTGCAGGGGCCTCGGTGGTCCGGTAGACCTCCACGAGGATGAAGCGCGTCGGGTCGTCGGCCTGCTGGATCACGTCGAAACGCGCGACGCCGGCCTCCTGCACGCTGTTCGAAGCGTTTTCGATGGATGCCTGTTTGAAGGCCTCCACGAATTCAGGTTTGACGTGCGCATACACCAGGACAATTTGCATTTTGTACCTCCTTATCGCTCGACCATCACCCGCATCACTTCGCGTCTGATCCCTCCAAATTTGACCTTGTAATCTTCATCGCCGCGCATGAAATCGAATTCGCTGCGTCCGTGTTCGTTTGCCCATTGCAGCAAATAGCCAAGCAGGACCCAGCCGGGGGATACATCCCTGAAAGTGAAATCCAGCCCCGAGTTGTAAACCCAGATGCGGTTCCCGTAATCGAAGTTGAGATATCCAGCGGCTTTCCTGCCATCCACTTCCAGGAAGGCCAGTTGCAGCCAGCCTGCTTTGAAGGCCGCGTGGACCGAGCTCCGCATCTGGGTGCGCATCACATCGGTCAGGAAATCTTCCTTGTGATGGTCGTTGGCCATCAAGGCCAGGAATGCGTCGATCTCGGCATCCAGCGTGGTCTCATCCGTGACGATGTACCAGCGTACATTCTGTCCGCTTTCCTGCGCGCGGCGCATCTTACGGCGGATCTCGTGGCGCTGTTTCTTGTCGATGCCGGCCAGGTATTGCTCGAAATCGCCGGGAAGCGGCACGTACAAGGTAGGCCGGAAGGGTTCCCGGTAGAAGGTCCAACCTCGTTTGGCGGCTTCGGCTTCCAGTGTGGCTAATGTCGGAGAGGTGTCGGGCAGGTCATACCAATCGAAAGCGGACCAGGCCGGGGCGGAGTCCGAGGCGAGGCAGTCCAACAACCCGGAGAGGAAACACGGCAAATCCTCCCGCCGGACGATCAGGTCCAGGTAATCCGAGATTTCGATGCTGCCAAGCAACATCAGGGCCTGCCGGCCCTCGTGCTCAGCCAAAAACAGGGGAGCAATGCCAACCAGCCTGCCATCTTTGCGGGCGGATACCAGGACCAGTTCAGCGTCCGGCCATTCGCCGCCGCCGCGCGTCGCCCACCAGGCGTCGAGATATTCGTAGCGCAGGAAAGGTACATCGCTGATGCTTTCGGAGAGCAAAGCATTCCATTCAACAGGGTCGAATTCGGTTAAGTCTTTGTGAAAGGTGAAATCCATGATGGTCCAACGCGTATCAATCGCCAAGACGCCAAAGCGCCAAGAAACTTTCGGAGCTCGCCAAGCCCTGAAGTTCTCTGCATCCTGACGGTTATTTCATAGTTCTTTCGTATTACAGCGCAAAGTTCCAAGAAAATCCCGAAAAAATTGTTTTTGGGGGGGGGGGGGGGG
>DAOTXM010000079.1:0-3146 GCA_034435215.1 Anaerolineales bacterium | reverse complement strand
CGCCGAGTTGTTCAACTTTAGGGTTCCGCCACCACGTTGGGAAATGCCCAAGCAACACGGACGACCGTCGGCTGCCATGCTGAAACTCGCTCAAACATGGACAAGTTGACCACGTTTATGTGCCCTCACACCTGGAGGACCGTGGCGTTGATTATTTACCTTGATACCAGCGCACTGCTCAAGCAGTATATCCAGGAAGCAGGCTCCGAAGAGGTCGCAAAACTGCTGGCTTCTGCAGACAGTACTGGGACGAACTCGCTAACATATGTGGAAATGGCTTCTGCGATTTCTCGTGCAGTTCGTATGAAATTAGTCTCTGCCGACGAAGCGCAGACTACCTGGGAAGATTTTCTCGTTGATTGGGAGCTTCTGGTTCGCCTGGATGTATCCGGGCAAATCACGAAACGGGCGGCGGCGCTGGCCTGGGAACATGGGCTACGTGGTTACGATGCCGTGCACTTCGCTTCAACGCTGACCTGGCAGTAAACAATCGAAATGCCAGTAACCCTCGCAACCTATGATCGGGAATTATGGCTGGCAGCGCAAAAAGCTGGGATGGAAGTCTGGCCGGAAAAATGACCGAAATGGCCGGGAGGCTTGCCAGAGGCCGGTCCCGCACCCGCAGGTGGACTCGATCCGCAGCGTGAGCAGCGACCCTTCGACAGGCTCAGGGCAGGCTCTGTGATGCGCAGCCTGTTGAGCAAGGGATTGATCCAGGAAGGCGGCCGCGCGGATACCCCATGCGGGGCACACGTGGCGATGGTCTGGCCGGCGAGAGGCGGGATGTCCCGCCAGCGCGAATTCCCATCCTTTACGATTGGAGGGTGGTTTCTACAAATTCTCTTGGGCTCAATATTGGAATATTTTTATAGGATTTCAAGTCGAGCAGGTGTGGGTCTCCCGAGACAATGAAGTCAACACCTCCGTCCAGGGCGCAAGCAAGTACGAAGTCGTCATCCCTGTCCGCGCTGACATGCTCCGGCCCAGGTATCCCTGGAACCAGGCTTGCAAAGGCTCGTAAGAAATCGAGCAGCGCATCTGCTTCCTGCGCTGCCTGGGGATATTTTCGCGCGATACGGCGTCGTGAGATGACTTCACCGAATTCCTCGAGCAAATGAGCGGAGGTGACCAACTCAATCTGGCCTTTGCGAAGGGCATCGAGGATGGCTGCTGAATACCCGGACGCAATCACTCCGCTGATGAGGACGTTGGTATCAAGAACGATTTTTTGCATGAGCGGGTTTGCTGCGCGTTTCGTGGGTGGCTTTGAGGGCATCCTTCATCACCTCTTCTTCAGCGAGGTGAGCATAAGCCTTGCGGGTGGCTTTCAGCGCCGCATCGAAACGACGCGCAATTGCCTGCCGGTCGATATCAGCGTCCAGTTGCCGCCAAAGATCCAGTTTTTCCTTGGACGGCAAGCGGCGCAAAGCCTCTTTCAACTGCTCTAGAGATAAGTCGATTCGCACGGTGTTCATGCTTCATATTCTCCTGGTCGATTTTATTATAAACCATCCCAGACCTCCGCGACTTTGGTCTCTGCTCCAGGAGGTACAACAGAAAACGTCCCGAAGGTTATTGACAGGTTCTCCAACTACTCATAATAAAAACCTTCGGAATGTTGCTTTTTGAAATGGGCTGGTACATAGAAAACCGAGGTCTAGCCTCTAGGCCGTGGAGGTGCAATGTCGCAAATACTCGACACCCGCCCATGTCAGGAGTCTCTCGTCGAGCAGGGCGAGTATTCTATTTGACAACGAAAAACTCCTCGGCAATTACTTCATGTCTATCCATGACTTCCAGCTTGTAATTTCCCGCTCGAATATAGGTTGTATCTAATATTAGGTTGACACAGAAACTACCTGGAGGGATCACTTCAGTTGCATCATTGTGCCCAACATATTCATTGCTGTTCAAGTCAAGGATGCCAATGATAAGTGATTGAGAGTGTGGAACATGTAATTCACCACATGCTGCAAGTCTGGAAACTGTCGAAGGAATTTCCTCAGAGAGTACTTTTGCTTGGTTCTCATAGTACGCGACACGTAGATTCTCCACAACTGCCAAGGGGTAATTTTCCCGTACATACCACTCCACCAATTCAACACTTCCAAACACAAATATCAGCAGAATCATCAAGAGCACGAATCTAGTCCGGAGTTTCATAACCGCACCTCTTTGTCATTGGAAATAAAGGCTCCAGAGAATGGACGATCCCAAGTCACCTTCACGGATACGGGTTGAGTCCGCCTCCCCAATAAACCCTCCGGTCTGCACACCAGGCAGCGGAGATATGCCTGCACTTAAGCTCAGTTGATGAGAAACTATTGGCCTGTGCGAGGCAGTATCAATAACCCTTATCTCAGAGGAACGAGTTGCATCTGATCGCTGATAAACAACAACAATATTTATTGCGTCCGACAAACCTCTCGTGAAGCCGCCGAAGGAACTGGGGCCTTCAAGAACTTTATTCGAGGATGCCCCATAGATAAAACTTATACCCTTGTAATGTGAACCCTGCGCAATAGTCGGCGTGCCGATGTACCCGGTGTGACCTGTGGTGACAAACCTGTCTATCTCCAAGGATCGCCAATTGATCACATATTCGGACTCAACGAATTTACCAAACTCACCCGCAAAACCTATTTGCCCTGCCCATCCCCCATGGATGGAAATCGCGCTGGGGAGGTTTTCCCACATCCATCTATCTAACTTGTCTACAGGGGAGCAATGTTCATCATGACCTCTCATGCATGCAAAATACTCTGTGCGCTGACGAAATTCGCGTTCTTTTCGTTTGTCATCAATGATTGTCTGCGAAGTAATATTAACGCCTTCGCCTTCCCATAGCATATGCCCGGTGGGATCGCTAAAATTGACAGGCGAGTTTCCCACGTAGCTGTACCTGTTCCAACTCTGCGGGTTCGCCAGGCTTGGGATCAGCGTATCAGGTTGCAGGAAGCGGGTAAGATAAGCGGAATAGAACCTGGCTTTGTAATCCATCAAGCCGGTCTCGGGCAGCTTACATTAAGTTCCAAATAAGGCAAAGATTGTCTTGAACACCTCCCGGTGGTAATCTGGAATTAGGAACTGTCACGTTTCCATCCATTTCACCACCAGGAGGTGTTTCCATGTTACCAGAAATCGAG
>DAOTXM010000078.1:0-2785 GCA_034435215.1 Anaerolineales bacterium | reverse complement strand
CTCGATTTCTGGTAACATGGAAACACCTCCTGGTGGTGAAATGGATGGAAACGTGACAGTTCCTAATTCCAGATTACCACCGGGAGGTGTTCAAGACAATCTTTGCCTTATTTGGAACTTAATGTAAGCTGCCTGATACCGGATTAATGGATTACAAAGCCAGGTTCTATTCCGCTTATCTTAACCGATTTCTGCAGCCCGATACGCTGATCCCAAGCCCGGCGAACCCGCAGAGTTGGAACAGGTACAGCTATGTGGGAAACTCACCTATCAATTTTAGCGATCCAAGCGGACATATGCGCATCCAGGAGGAGGATCAAAGAGACCGATTCAGCCAGAGCGTGGCTGATAAGTACGTGCCAAAGCCCAGGCCGCTAAGACCACTGAGACCGCCAAGAGATGATGAAATTACTTTGCCAGCAACAGTTACACCCACGCAAGCAAATACGCCGACCGTTACTCCTACCCACTGCCCACAAGTTTTACAAGTGTGCGTTCCAACTTCAACGGCTATCCCTTCTCCAATGGCGACTCCAACTCCCTATACAGGACCATATTACACAACTCCTGAACCGCCATCACCATATCTTGACTGGAATTTTTCTTGGGTAGGACCGGAAAATGTAGATTGGATAGATGCAGGAATAGATGTGGTAGGCTTAATAGGAAATGGTGTAGAAGTGGGTGCTATGAAACTGGGTGCTCCACAAGTTGCAGCGGGAGCTTGGGTTGTCGGTACTATTGTTGAAGGCATTGGTTTTATCAAATCTGCTATTGAACTAGATTTGAAAGGTATGATAGTTGATCAGACCTTCAGAAGCGCTGAAAAGACAATAACCTTAAGCTCTCGCTTCGGGCGAATGGCTCCCGGAGTTGGTCTTGCCGGTAACATAGTGAGTTTGTACATGAACTTTAGACCACAAGTTTCTCCAGAATGGGTGACATATGATAACTAGATTTAACATATTGGATTTGCTTGTAGGTATACTCACAATTGGATGGGGAATTGACCTTAGTGTTTCGGGAATTTGGATTCTGATAAACCGTAAAACGACAAACTGGAAACCTAAATTACTAGGCCTCCGAATCATCTTTTGGGTTCAATCTGAAATGGAAAAATGGCAAGGTGATAATAAATTCGTAATATTCCTCTATAGTTTAAAAACGATGGCAATCTATTTTCTAATTGCTGGGATAATTTTTACGGTAATTGGGTTTCTCTTGTTAGTAGATATGTAAAACAGTTTTGAAACATTAGCCCAGCAATATTTTGTTGGTGCATGATCTACCTATGGGGGGCACACGTCCGACCTATGCCTGGATTTAACCGCCAAGTCTCCACAGCAAAGCCATCCTCGCGAGGGCTTTTGTTTCCCCTCACCCGTCTTCCGCTACGCTGCGGATTCCCTCTCCCCATGGGAGAGGGATGGGGTGAGGGCACCCCTACCCCTTCAACAGCGTCACATCTCCTTCGCAGTTTTCCTTCAATTCCAGGGGTGGTAATTCGTTCAAGGAATTCAATCCAAAGTGTTGCAAGAACTCCGGCGTGGTGCTGTACAGGATCGGGCGTCCCGGCCCCTCGGCGCGGCCGCCTTCCTGGATCAAGCCCTTGCTCAGCAGGATGCATATCACGCCGTCGCTGTTCACGCCGCGGATCAAGCCCACCTGCGGGCGCTGCTGGCATTCTAGAACGCTTTAGAAACGATTTGTAAATTAGCGCTGGTAAGGCTGGATGGTCTTCAGTTCTTTCAAAACCCCGTAATGCTTGACATTGAAAGTCGCCAGCGCTGCTCCAAATCCAATCACGGTTTCGGCGATCAACGCGTCCAACAGGCCGATATGATGGCTCAAGTGATGGGCGGAAAATGTCTTGAGCGCGCGGTCGCAGTCTTACGGCTCTGCCCCATACAGCGAGTACATAATCAGGGATTTTTCCACTCCCTTTTGTTCCCTGGCATTCTGGCAGCCTTGCAAAAGCTCCATGACGACCAGCCCAGGCAAGCCAATTTCCTGGTCAGATACGGATGTCAGCCATTCGATCGCGGGCTGGTACCCACATAAGATATCGATCATTACGTCCGTATCGAGCAGGATCATTTTTGAGTGTCTCGTTGGCTGGCTTGCGACCGAAGGCTGCGTGCAAACGCGAGACTGTCACCAATATCCTTTCGGTCAGCCCACATGCCCACCAATCCGGATTCCAGCAAATCACTGGCGGTCATATTCTTTTTCGATGTTCGATCCGCTTCGACCAGAACGATCACTTCCGCGGTCGTACCGGCCTTCAGCTTGCGTAAGCGCAAATTGATCACCCCGCCCCGTTCGATCTTCATCTTTTGCCTGAACGCAGTTATCATGTCTTGATTCTCCATATTTTGATTATACAACAGCTTTGCTTGAGATACCCTACCCCCTCGACAGCGTCACAAAACCTGGACCAGGGCAGCGGCTGCCCCGCGCCCAACACCTCCGCGCCGGTTGGGGATATCCTGGCCGAGTGGATGTATGCCTATGACGGCGACGGCGTCCGGGTCAGCACGTTGTACAACGACGGCAGCAGCACATTGACAATCCGCTATTTCTTCGGTGTCGCACATGAAACTCATAGTGATGGGATAATGTTGAAATACTATTCAATCGTCGGCCAGACGGTTGCCATACATACCTATGACCCCGGCACCAGCGCTTGGTCTCACAATTATTTCTTGGCCGATCACTTAGCATTACAACGCAAAGTTCCAAGAAAATCCCGAAAAAATGGTTTTGTGGGGGGGGGCCCCCCCCC
>DAOTXM010000077.1:0-9705 GCA_034435215.1 Anaerolineales bacterium | reverse complement strand
CCTTGCACAATCCGGCGCTCGACATGCAAGACGCCATCGACACGTTGTTTGACGACTTGCACGGTGGCAATGTCTTGCCAAGCAATCAGTTTGCAACCTCCTGTCTCACCATCGTGGCGCGGCAGTTTGCTGCGGAAGACATTCCGAAAGGCGCTCACGTAACTGGCCAAACCATCTACCGCCAGCAATAACGGGCGGCACAAAGCCATCTGCCGTACTTGGTCTGCCAACGCTTGAATCAAACCCAGGTCACGCTTGGGAATGACCACCCCGCCCAGCCATAAACGGGTGGGAACCCAGATTGCCATAGCCATCCACAGCGTCCCTTTTTGTGTCTTGGCTTTGATCTCATCGGCTTGGACTTGCTCCAAATCATGTGGACTGTTTTCTACCAAATGCTCGTGGACTTGTTGCTGTCAAGGTCGGATAGAAATGTCATTAAAACGCCGGTTTAAAATGTCCACTTTTCAACGTTCGAAATGTCACTTGCGATTCTTTAAGGTCAGCCCGAGCCGTGTGATACAATCGCCATACCTGTGCGGAGGATGGGGCAACGCTGGAGAGCGACCCAAGCGCCGACACAGGTTCCTTTGCCAGGGCAGAGAGTCGCACTCTGCTCTTTTTTTGTCTCTGCCCTGGCAAGGGACGAAAAGCGATAAACTCACGCCGGGCTGGGAGCCTCCTGTTCTGCACCCAGGGGAGTGCGTCCCATGAGACCGGCCTTGCGTTTCTCCTTGAGCCGGTAGCTTTCGCCCTTGATGTTCAGCGTAGTGGAGTAATGCAGCAGACGATCCAGGATGGCGATGGCCAAGACGGGGTCATTGAAGACCTCGCCCCAATCCAGGAAGCTCTTATTGGAGGTCACGATCAGGCTGGCGCGCTCGTAGCGGCGGGCCACCAGGCGAAAGAACAGGCTGGCTTCGGTGTTGGAGAGCGGCAGATAGCCGATCTCATCGATGATCAGCACCTTGGGGTAGGTGAGCTGCTGCAGGCTGCGTTCCAGGCGATTTTCGCTGAAGGCTTTCACCAGGCGAGTCATGAGCTGCTCCAAAGTCAGGAAAAGCACCGAGTAGCCGGTTTCCACGGCCTTGACACCCAGGGCGATAGCCAGATGGGTCTTTCCGACCCCTGGAGGGCCAAGCAGGATCACATTGTGGCTGCGCTCGACGAAGCTCATCCCAGAAAGTTCACGCACCTGTTTTCGGTCCAGGCTGGGCTGGAAATTGAAGTCGAACTGGTCGAGGGTCTTGACCCAGTGGAAGCGTGCCAACCGCAGTCTGGCTTCAATACCGCGCTGGAAACGACCTTGCCATTCGGTCTGCAGAGCCTGGGCCAGGAAGGCCTTGTAATCCATTTGTTTCTGTGCGGCCTGTTCACAGACGGCGTCCAACTGTGCCTCCAGGTGATCCATCCTGAGCTTATCCAGCAAGTTGGGTAGTTCCATCATGCCACCGCCGTATAGGCCGCCAGCGAACGCTGTTCGACTTGAAGAGTGCTCTTCCACATTTCAGCCTGATGCTCCGGGATGGTGCTCCAGCCTGCCTGGCGATTGCGCAGCATGTGACTGGCAACCAGAGAATCCGCCTGAAAAACGCGCAAAAGGCCATCCAAGCCGATCCTCACCAGCACGCGCTGCCCCACCAGGGCCGCTGGAACGCTATAGCGATTGCCGCGCACATCGATGTAGCCATCCCAGGCCACCTGGCGATACTCCAGATAGGAAGTATCGTAGTGCACAAGCGGCAGCGGCTTGAGGCTGGGCTGCTCTTGTTCGAAGCGTTCCAGGACCACTTCTTTCACCGTTCCCTGCACCCGCAAATCAGCCTCTTCGGCCAGCCATTTCTCGGCCAACTGGTTTAGGTGCGCCCAACTCTCGAAGGAACGATAGCGCACGAAGAAGTTGCCCTTGATATACCCAACCATGCGTTCATCCTTACCTTTGGTGCGTGCCCGGTATGGCTTGCAAGCCCGCGGCGTGAAGCCGTACTGCCCGGCCAGATCCACAAAACGTTCATTGAAATATGGCTTGCCGTTGCTCGGATGCTTCAGTACAGCGCTCTTCTGGTTGTCCACCAACACTTGCTCGGTGACACCTCCCAAATACTCGAAGCCGCGGATCAGCCCTTCGTAGGTGTGCTCGGCATCCTCACTGTCTGTGCGCCAGAAATGGAACCGCCGCGAGTAGCTCAGCTCGTTGACGATGAAGTGCACCTTCGTCTCCTGTCCGGCGATCTCCACCAGCACTTCTCCCCAGTCGCTTTGCAGTTGCTCCCCCGGCTGCGTCTCGAACCGCACCGTTGCCTTGCCTGGCCGCAGGGCTCGTTTGGGATGCACATATTCCCGCAGAATGGTCCGCCCTCCCGCATACCCTTCCGCCTGGATCTCCCGCAAGCCTGTCCTGAGCTTGCCGAAGGGATCACCACTGTGTTCCATACTCCTTCCGACAACAGCCGATCCACTTTCACCTTGTATGCATCCAGCTTACTACTGCGTTTCTTCCGCTCTCGCTGTGGAGAACCGCCTCGCTTCAACGCCCGACTGACCGTTCGGGGATGAATTCCCAATTCGTTGGCAATGTCTTTGAGATAGACACCACGTTGATCTAATGACTTGATCACCGCGTAATCCTCCTTCCTGATCATAGGTACCTCCTCCTTTACCGCAAAGAAGGTACATTTTATATGATGTTTAGAGGACTTTTTATTCCGGCGTTTTATTGACTTTTACCACAGATACTGACAGGCTTTTAGGTTTCACGCTATAATGGCGTTATCCGAGTCCCGCCCACGAGCCGCTAACAAAAGTCTGTCATCTGAATTGTAAGCGTTCCAAAGACAAGCGTCTGCACTATCGCAGCAAATACAACCTGGCGCGCGCCATGCTGGAGGAGTTGGAAGGCCTGCTGTCCGAAGATTGCCAAGTCTATGTGCTGTTCGACTCCTGGTATGCCTCCGCTAAGTTGATCAAGTTTTGTCTGCGGCACAAGAATTGGCACGTGATTTGCGCCATCAAATCCAATCGCACAATTGGGAAGGTGGCGTTGACATTCACAACCAAACGCTCAGGCACAAGCCTTACCAGAAAATCACACTGGAGGCTGTAGACGAACTCCATCCTGCTCGCACCGATTATGTCCGCACGGTCCGCGGACAAATCGAAGATGTGCCGCAGGACGTCTACGTCATTATTTCAAAGAAACGCCCTGGGGATCCTCGCCCCAAGTACTTCCTATGCACAGACACTTCCCTGCCTGCCCAGGAAGCCCTGAGAATTTACCAGAAGCGTTGGCCTGTGGAAGTCGACAACCTCTATCTAAAAGAAGTGTTGGGTTTGGATGATTTCCGTTTGCAATACTTGGAAGCCATTGAAAAGTGGTTCGAGATGGTCAACCTGGCGCTCAACTATCTGCAATACTGCGCTATGCTGACTTATCGTCCCAAGCGGCCTGTGCTTTCTTTAGCACAGTGTAAACGCCAACATCAGCGCACGCATACGCAAGCCTTTCTGCGCGCCTTGATTGCCGAAGTCAAACGGCATCCTTCACAGGTCGAATCGATTGTGCATTCGTTTCTACCTGCTGAGTGGCTCACTACCTGACATTCGACCCGCCAGCTTGTCTGGGCGAGGAAGACATAGATTGTCTTCCAGTTTTGGCGTTTACGTTGCGTTTGGCTATTGCCATATTTGAAGTTCTTTTTAAGGTTCAATACCAGATTTTGGCGAGACTAAAGTTGGTTATTCCTGGCAATGAACGTGCATTGCCAATGCAACCTTGCGCTGTAATATTAACGAGCCCTATACAATTCTGTGAGTTTCCTTAGAATGTGACTTTTGGATGTTGACTTTGCATTCGATTCCTAATATACTTTTTATAGGTTAGGTATTTGTCCTATGCGAGTATCACCCGCCAAGAATGACTGTTTGATCGCTGAAAGGCACGCGTGCGCACGCGTGCCTTTTTCTATACTTTCTTTGAAAAAGGAGAATAAGACATGGATTATGGGATGATCGGCAAAATTCAGAAATCCAAGCGCTATGCTGAAGAACGATACCGTTTTCAGTTTAAAAAGTTCGAGCTCACTTTTGACGGCGACAACAACCCCCATGATATTCGCTTCGACAATGGGGTTTTTCAATGCGACTGCGAGTTTTTCCTTACCCACCAGCGTTGTGGTCACACCATGGCGCTTGAAATCCTGCTCAAAGACATGATTCCGGAACCCGTGAAAACATGAGGAAAACCTGAACAGGAATAGACCGCCCCTGGCAATCGCAGGGGCGGTTTTATTCTCAGGTTCGGGTTTCGTGCGCTTTGGGGTAAAATACCCATATGATGTCTAAATTATCGAGACGAGACTTTCTGAAATTAAGCTCACTGGCCCTGGGCGGCTTGGCTTTTTCGCCCTTCAACCCGGATTCTATCAATTTCGATGATAGCAGCATTGTTCGTGTAGCGACAAATTCGGTGAGTGTGTACAGCGGACCGAGCGATGAGAACAGGATTACCGGTACTTGGTTCCGTGATGAACTGGTGCACATTTACGAGGAAGTGGTCGCGGAGGAACCGAAGTACAACCCGGTCTGGTACCGCGTTTGGGGCGGCTACATGCACCGTTCCCGCTTGCAGCGTGTCAAATTTCTCTATAACCGGCCGCTGGAATTCATCCCGGAAGGTACACGCCACCTGTCAGAAGTGACGGTTCCCTTCACGCAGCCCTGGCGCCTCACGAAGACGTACGGCTGGCAGCCATTGAACATGCCCCCCAATTTGAGCACCAATCCACCCATGTACTATGAGTCAGTCCATTGGGTGGATGGAGTCGTCGAAGGACCGGATGGAAATCCCTGGTACCGCATCTTCGACGACCTGGATGGCGCATATTACGTTGCAGCTGCTCATTTACGCATCATCCCGCCTGAAGAATACGCTCCGATCAGCCCGGATATACCCAGGGAGGGCAAGCGTATCGAGGTAAACCTGACAGCGCAAACCCTGGCCGCTCTCGAACATGATAAAGTCGTTTTCCAGACCAACATCGCATCCGGAATCCCAGGCGGGCCATCTGGCCCCAACCAGATTTCGACCACCACGCCGTATGGTGATTTCTACATCCAAGAGAAAATGCCCGCCAAGCACATGGGATTCAGCTTCTATGGTTCGACCAAAGGGAATTTGCTGGCCGATGCGGACGGTTATGTACTACCCGGCGTCTCCTGGACCTGTTTCTTCACCGATGTAGGGCATGCTTTCCACGGCACCTACTGGCACGAAAACTTCGGCGTGCCCATGAGCCATGGCTGCGTCAATATGCGCTCGGAGGAGGCCAAGTGGTTGTTCCGCTGGACGTACCCGATCTTCAATCTGGCGGAGGGCAATATCTACAAACGCGGTATGGGTACGCCGATCAAGATTTTCTACGCCTGAGCCTATGCCAACCCTGACCTGGCCTGGAAAACGCCTTGTTGACCCTGTCCCTGCCAACCTCCGAACCGAGGCCATCATCTACCCGCAGGGACATGGATACCCAGCGGTACAACCTGATAGCCGTTTGATTCTGGGGGATAATTTGCCAGTAATGGCGGCCTTGTTGCAAGAATACGAAGGCCGTATCCACTTGATCTACGCTGATCCGCCGTTTTTCACCAATCGCAAATACCCTGCCCGCATTGGTCGGGGCGAAGATTCGCGCAAGCCCGATGAATGGCAGTTGAGTGAAGGTTATCCTGATCACTGGCCGGATCTGGATGCTTATCTCGATTTTCTCTACCAACGCCTGGCGCTGATGTACCGTTTGCTCGCGGCGAACGGTACCCTGTACTTGCATCTCGACTGGCATGCCGATGCTTACGCCCGGCTGTTGCTCGATGAACTCTTTGGCGCGGACAATCTGCTCAACGAGATCATTTGGGCCTATCACGGCCCCTCGCCCATCCGCCGCGCGTTCAATCGCAAGCACGATACGATCCTGGTTTATGTCAAGGGCAAGGACCACACCTTTAATGTCGATGCGATTCGTGAACCATATAACCCCAATACGGTGAAGACCTTTGGCGCTTCCCCCAGGGCTGGTTTTGGCAAAATACCTGACTTGGAACGTGGCAAGGTTCCGGAAGACTGGTGGTACTTCCCGGTTGTAGCCCGTCTGCACAACGAACGTACAGGCTATCCCACCCAGAAACCTCAAGCTTTGCTGGAGCGGATCATCCGGGCTTCCTCCAATCCTGGTGACTTGGTGGCAGACTTTTTTTGCGGATCCGGAACGACACCTCTGGTGGCGGCCAATCTCGGACGGAGGTTTATTGCGGCTGACGCGACCTTCCGCGCGGTTCATACGACACGTAGCCGGCTGACCGTTTCGCAAATCCCTTTTACGCTGGAACGTGATCCCGCTTTCCCCTTTTCCCTGGAAGGTATTGACGGCCAAATCATCCAGCGAGAGGATACTCTGCAACTCGACACGTCCCTGGCATTGGACTACTGGGAAGTGGATCCGGCGTGGGACGGAAAAATCTTCAAAAGCGCTGCGCAGGTCGTTCGTCCGGCGCGAAGCGCTGAAATTCCATTCGAATTAAAAATCAAAACCGGACGGGAGGTCTGCGTCCGGTTGGTGACCATTCAAGGGGAACACTTCCAGTTATCCCTGCCTGTGTCGGGATTACACATCTAGGCGATACCCGACGCCGCGGATGGTTTTCAGGAATTTTGGTTTCAAAGGATCGAGCTCGATCGAACGTCGCAGCCAGGAAATGTGCACATCCAGGGTGCGCGTATCGCCGGTATAGTCGGTCTCCCAGACTTGCTTGAAAAGCTGTTCGCGCTCGATAACTTCGCCATGGCGGTTCATCAGGATGTGTAGCAGAGTAACGAGACGCGGGGTAAGTTTGGCGTTTTTTCCCAGGCAGTGCACGCGGCGTTTTTCCATATCCAGGCGGATGGGACCAACCTGCACCAGGTTATTTCCATCGCCGGGCAACAGAGGTTTGATCCGATTGGCCAGCTTCTGTACGGTAAAGGGCAGGTTGAGGATCACATCCGCAGAGTCTTTTGTGACGTGATCGTTCTGTTCCAGGATGAGTATGATGGGGAGTTTGGTGTTCTTATCGCGCAGAGATTGGCAGATACGTACGCCGCTACTACGCAGAGATGCGGCATTTACGACGACCAGATCAGGACAGGCGCTATTCAAATGGGAAATGGCTTCGTTCCCACTCTTGACTGTTTCAACATGGAAACCCTTCTTCTGCAAATCGGTTGCAAAAGAAGGGATTTCTGCATGTCGGCCTTCGATTATCAGGATAGTTGCGTCTGTCATTTCGGTCAAATTTTATCTGTTGCACCGTTGGCAGACTGCCGCATTCTGGATTTGAATTGGAATGATTTCGTCGTGAAAGAATTGAATGGCAGCCCGTGAATGTGAAAGCATTATACACCATATCTTAACAAATTGTTCTGCCACCGTAGTACTGGTTTTTTTTAACATTTCTCATTCCCCGTTCACATTCAGCTTGACTCCCTATGTCAGGTATGGTAATATCTGCGGGCTTCGATGCGGGGTAGAGCAGTGGCAGCTCGTCGGGCTCATAACCCGGAGGTCGCAGGTTCGAGTCCTGCCCCCGCTACTCACATATGAAACCGCCAACAGATGTTGTTGAGCGGTTTTTATTTTGAGTTAAAAGCCACAATTCTTCAAATAGTACTTTTTTGGTCTTTATTTGACAGGTAGACGATGTATAATCTTTATAGGTGATAATGAAAAGGTTTTTTGTGGCAGACAGGGTGAGATTACATGGATAAACCATTTGCTTTGCTGATCGAAGATGACCGCGATGTCGCCACGCTATTCCGGCACGTCCTGGATATGGCAGGGTACCGTTGTGAGAATGTATATGATGGGTTGGAAGCGATGAAACGCCTCTCCGTCTTGGAGCCGGACATTGTCTTGCTGGACCTGCAATTGCCCGGTATGTCAGGGGTGGAGATCCTGCAAAAGATGCGCGCCGATAAGCGGATGAAAACCATCCCTGTGGTAGTGATTACCGCCTATGCTTATTATGCCAAAAATCTGCCCATCGAGCCAGACCTGTTCCTGCTTAAACCGGTCGATATTCATGACCTGACCAGTTTGATCCAGCGTTTGCGTGATGAAAAAGACGTCCTGCGCGAACCGCCTTATGATAAGGTCACACACCTTTATACCGAATCATACTTCTCAGTGCGCCTGATTTTTGCGCTGGAACGCGTCAAACGAATGGAATTGGAGCGCTTCGGCGTTTTGTTTGCGGATTTGCATCCGTTCAAAGGGCTACGGGCCAAACTGGACAAAGAAGTGTTGAGTGCGCTGTTACGCAAGATGGCTGACCAGTTCAAAGCCATGTTCCGCCCTTCCGATACCCTGGCCTGGCTGGGAGACGGATGTTTCCTGTCGATGTTCGAAGAGATTGCCACCGACGCCGAACCTGTCATGCTCTCCAAACGGGTGGAGAAAGGATTGAACGACTTCCTGGAACTGCATGATCTCGAAGATGACCTGCGGGTGCAGGCCGGCGTGATTCTTTGTGACGATGGCTATGCAAGTGTCAGGGAGATCATGGAAGATGTTAAATTTGCTCGGACATTTGCAAAGTCACAGCCTGATTCTGGTCACTGGGTGTATACGCGTGCAGAACTCCAGCAGATGCGCAATATAAAAGCTTGAAGGAAAATTTAAGATGTCCCGTATTCGAAAAGACCGCTGTACAGCGGTCTTTTCGAGTCTTGCTTACCAGTTACACCCGGGTGTGGTATTGATCCCAGCTGATTTTCCAATTTTTTTGTACATGGTCACATTTGTGAACGGCTCGCCCAGAATTCCATCATGGATGGCCCATGAGCGCAAGCGAATGCTGTTGGCCGCTTCGGGCCGGCGGAAAGGGCTGCTCCCATCTAGGAGAGGCAAATATTGGCCCCCTTCCGAAAACCCGGCGTGATAAGCTTCCATCCGGCGGCGACCCATCTGGTAGGCCAGCCCGTAGCGTTCGAAGATGACGGCGTTATGATAGTACAGGGGTTCGACGAAGTACATGTCGTGCCCCAGGCTTTCGATGAAGTCCTCGAACGTTGCGATTGCTTCGGATAACATGCGCAACCCGCTGCGCACCTGACCCGGAGCCAGCCCGGCCTTCAGGGCCGCCTGCTCGGCCTCGAGATTGCGCAGCAGCGTGCCGAATTTGGTTTTGCGGCCATCCGGCATGCGGTCGACGTTGAAGCGCGGCGAGTCGGGATCGTTCAGGATGTAGAGTAAAACATGGATCTGACCGTTCATTGTGTCGGTCAGGTGCCCGTATAAAATGGGATCTGGAAAGCGCAGCTCGTGGAACAACGACATTTCCACATCGGTGGAGCCGGGTTCGAAGTCGAACTTCAACAGGGATTGCAGACGCCTGGAACCGATCTCTGGCAGTTTGAAGCGTTCGATCAACTGACGTGGAATGACCCGGCTGTAGATCTCACGTTTTTCAGCTTCGGGCAGGCGGTTGATCCCGCCGATGGTGGAAGGGGGCATAGGTCCTCTCTTGGTTAACGGATCCGCATTTCGCGCGCGGCATCCCGCTCGCGGTCACGTTTGGCAATCGTTTCCCGTTTGTCGAAAGCTTTCTTGCCGCGCGCCAGAGCGATTTCAACCTTGGCGCGCCCGTCTTTGAGATAGACTCGCGTCGGGATAATGG
>DAOTXM010000076.1:0-2407 GCA_034435215.1 Anaerolineales bacterium | reverse complement strand
GTCCCGGTCAGCATTCCCCAGCGCAAAGGGGACCCGCTCCTGGTGGATACCGACGAGCGCCCACGCCGGGATACCAGCCTTGAATCGCTCGCGAAACTGCGGCCAGCCTTCAAAAAGGAAGGCGGCACGGTTACCGCAGGTAACTCGTCCGGGCTGAACGACGGTGCTGCGGCAGTGCTATTAATGAGCGAGGAAAAGGCCAGCGAATTGGGACTCAAGCCGCTGGCACGTGTGGTGGCCTCGGCGGCAGCCGGCGTCCCGCCGCGCATCATGGGGATCGGCCCGGTCACGGCCACGCGTAAAGCGCTCGAGCGCGCCGGTTTGAAGCTGGAGGATATCCACCTGGTGGAGCTCAACGAGGCTTTTGCAGTGCAGTCACTGGCCGTGATCGAGGACCTGGGCCTGGACCCGGAGATCGTCAACGTCAACGGCGGGGCCATCGCACTGGGACATCCGCTGGGATGCTCCGGAGCGCGCATCCTGACCACCTTGCTATATGAAATGAAGCGGCGCGCACCCAACGAGAAGCGACCCTATTATGGTCTGGCAACGCTGTGTGTGGGCGTCGGTCAGGGCGAAGCGACGATTGTGGAGTGGATTGATTAATCCCCTCTCCCCTCGGGAGAGGGGTAGGGTGAGGGTAAAGTTGGAGGTGTAGGATGGAGAAAAATGCATATAAGAAACTGGCCGAGCGCCTGGACGCACTGCCCAACGGCTTCCCGCCGACCGAAGATGGCGTGGAATTGCGCATGCTGGCAAAACTGTTCACCCCTGAAGAAGCCGAGCTGGCTGCGCAGTTACGCCTGACCAGAGAAGTACCTGAACAGGTCGCCAAACGTCTTGGCAGAGATGCCGCAGAAGTCCGCGCGCTGCTGAAAGGCATGGCGCGCAGGGGCTTGATCGCCGCCGGGAGGACCGAGGGCGGGCTGGGCTACGGTCTGTTGCCCTTCGTGGTGGGGATTTACGAGAACCAAGCTGGTAACATCGACCGGGAGCTCGCGCTCCTGTTCGAAGCCTATTACAAGCAGGCGTTTGCCAAAGTCATGACGACCCAGCCTCAGTACCACCGCGTCATCCCGGTCAATGAGAGCATCAAAGTGGACATGGAAGTGCGCCCCTTCGAGAGCGCCGCCGACCTGGTCAACAATGCCCAGGCTTGGGGCGTTCTGGATTGCATCTGCCGGGTACAGAAGGCGCTCATTGGCGAGGGCTGCGACCACCCGGTGGATGTCTGCATGACGCTGGCAAACGTTCCGGATGCGTTCAAGGATAATCCTGTCATCCGTGCGCTGACCCGTGAAGAATCCCTGGCGACCTTGAAGCGCGCTGCCGAGGCCGGGCTGGTGCATTCGGTCAGCAACAACCAGCAGGGCGTGCACTATATTTGCAACTGTTGCACCTGCTCGTGCGGCATCCTGCGTGGCATGGCCGAACTGGGCATTGCCAACGTAGTGGCGCGTTCATCCTATGTCAACCAGGTGGAGGAATTGCTATGCAATGGTTGCGAAACCTGCCTGGAGTATTGCCAGTTTGGAGCGCTGTCGCTGGGTGACAACGCGGTCGTGCATGTCGATTCTGTCTGTTGTGTAGGCTGCGGTGTGTGTGTACCGCAGTGTCCCAATGACGCCCTCGGCATGGTGCTGCGGCCTGAAGCTGATTTGATCCTGCCACCAGAGACCATCAAGGAATGGGGCGCGAGGCGCGCCGCAAACCGTGGCATCGACCTGGCGGAGGTACTGTAGAACGTGTAGGAACCTTCCTTGGCTGTCACACATTTGACTGGTAAAAGAGACTGACTGATGAAATTAAAATTAACCCTGGCAGTTTTAACATTGGCGATCGTGGCCTGCTCCGCAATTGAAACACCTCTGCCCGCGCCCAAAGCTGTCTCCGTATCTGAATCTGAAACAGAAACTCCGGCTGAGACGCCCGCACCTCTTCCCGTCGGCACACCGCTGCCGCCAACCATCGCTGCGCCGCTGGTGACCTCGCCAGGTATCACCTCCCTGCACATGCTCAACGAACTAGACGGCTGGGCTATCAGCGATACCGCTATCCTGCGCACAACGGACGGCGGCTTGACCTGGTACAACGTCTCGCCGCAGGGGGTAACGACATTTGGTTATGGGACCGCGAACACCTTCTTGAACGCCTCGCAGGCCTGGGTCATGGTGGCTGATGCGAGCGATCCGGCCGGTTCCGGTCTGCTATATCGCACCGGGGACGGCGGTCTCACCTGGACAGTCTATCCCGTCCCCTTCGGCAGCGGCGATCTGACCTTCCTCGACGCGAATCATGGCTGGATGATGGCCTATTTGGGGATCGCCGCGGGTAGCATGGGTGTTTCCATTTTCAAGACGGCCGACGGCGGAGCGACCTGGACGCAGACCTACACCAACGATCCCAA
>DAOTXM010000075.1:0-4744 GCA_034435215.1 Anaerolineales bacterium | reverse complement strand
CATGGACTGCAAGCGGATGGCGGCGATGATCTTGGTGACGCCGTCTTCGCGCTCCACGATCACCGGTCCACCGCTCTTGTCGAAGAACAGGCGTTTCTCCGTATTGGCGGGCACATCATCATACCAGACCACTTCTCCCCCGATGGTGAACTTGATCTTCTCCGTTCCCGCGCCCAGGTGGGCAAAGCGGATCTGGGAGTTGAGAGGCGCCCATTTGTTCTCGTAGACCGGGAAATAATACTTGGTGGACAGCAGCCCCTCCGGGATGCCCATGCTCTCGTTGTAGTCGCGCAAAGTCCCACCCTGCATGGACTGCAAGCGGATGGCGGCGATGATCTTGGTGACGCCGTCATCGGCCTCCACGATCACCGGTCCGCCGCTCTGGTCGAAGAACAGACGTTTCTCCGTGTTTTCGGGGACATCGTCGTACCAGACCACTTCGCTGCCGATGGTGACCTTGATCTTCTTCGTTCCTGTCCCCAGGTGCGCGAAGCGGATCTGGGAGTTGAGGGGCGCCCATTTGTTCTCGTAGACCGGGAAGTAGTACTTGTGGGAGAGCTGTTCCACGGGGATGCCCATGGTCTCGGAATAACAGTTCAGGACGCCGTTGCTCATGCCCTGCAAGCGGATGGCGGCGATGATCTTGGTGAGGCCGTCCTCGCTCTCCACGATCACCGGTCCGCCGCTCTTGTCGAAGAACAGGCGCTTCTCCGTGCTTTCGGGGACATTGTCGTACCAGACCACTTCGCCACCGATGGTGACCTTGATCTTCTTGGTGCCGGTGCCGAGGTGAGCGAAGCGGATCTGGGAGTTCAATGGTGCCCATTTGTTCTCGTAGACGGGGAAGTAGTACTTGGTGGACAGCAGCCCCTCCGGGATGCCGATGGTTTCGTTGTAGTCCAGCAAGGTGCCGGATGGCATGGACTGTAAGCGGATCGCGGCAACAAGCTCTGTGAAATTTTCGCTTTCCACGATGACCGGTCCGCCACTCAAATCATAAAAAACACGCTTTTCTTCCCCGGACTGCACTGCATAACTACCTACCTTTACCCCTTTAATATATACATTGGTAGCACTGAAGTTTCCCTTCTCTACATGAAAGTGAAGAGAACGCGTCTCTGCCTGTGCTTGAGGGGCAGGTTGAGAAAATTCGATAACTTCTATATAATAAGTTTTTCCCACTTTTGCATAGAAACCAGTCTTGGATTGAAGTTCATATAATGATATATCATCATTGCAGGTCACTAATGTCAGATTATCCGGATTGGTTTCTCCTCCCGTTCCCTCCCAAACGGCAAGGAGCGTATCATAATCTGAGCCAATAGTGTCAACGTACAAGTTGATATTTGCACCAGGCGTATACTTGTACCACACACTGGCCTCGCCTTGGTTGGAATTGCAATCTCCTAAAATGATGGAAGCTGGATCCGCAATCCCACCCGTGTCTGTAGTAGCGTCAGTTGTATCGACAATATCGGAAAATTGATTGTTTATGTCCAGCACGAACGATGGGGCGGTTGGACCAGGAAATTCATCGACATCGCCAACCAGAGACGCCAGCGGCCGGGCCAGACCTTCAGCAGCTACTTGGAAGGGTTGACCTGTCTCTGTCACTCCAATAGTAAGCAAGATTATTCCGGCCAGGATAAACCGCAGTAAATACACTTTTGCCTTGCTTGAGAATTGAATTCCTGTGTTCATTTTGACATTTCCTTATGTTAACAAATTTCAGGCGGTCGTGCATGAAAACCAACCATATTTCATTATACGAGATGAACACAGGGATTTACCTTGCGGTTTCGTAAATATTACTTTTGGCGGATTGGAAGGATGCCCTATTCCCCCATTGCGAGTTCCAGGCTTTCTTTCCAAGCAGGAATACAAAGGCCAAAGGTGTTTTCGAAATGTGTGCAACAAAGGACAGAATAAGCTGGACGCATGGCCGGTGCTGGGAATTCCGAACTCGACGCCGGCTCCAGGCGCTGGACGCGTTGTTCTTCCCGGCCAGGTTCATGAGCCAGGATGGCTTGCGCCCATTCGAAACGGGAGGCGCTTCCCTTGCCAGCAACGTGATATATCCCGGATTTCGGCTTGAAATATTCCACCAGTGGACGATCCCCTCTGGCGAGCAAAAGCCCGGTGACCTCGGCCAGCATACGCGCCCAGGTGGGGCAACCGATCTGATCGTCGACAATTCGCAGGACTTCATGCTGCCGCGCCCAGGCCAGCACTTTCTGTACGAACCCGCTTTGCAAACGCAGACTGTATACCCAGCTGGTACGCAGGATGAGATAGGTATCTGTTGCCTGCTGGATGGCTTTCTCACCAAACAATTTGCTTTCCCCATAGACATTCAATGGATGAGGGAGGTCCGTTTCGACATAAGGCGATGCCTTGGCGCCATCGAACACGTAATCCGTGGAATAGTGCACAAGCATCGCCCCGGACCTGCGGGCTGCTTCCGCCATGACGCCGGGCGCCTGACCGTTGACTTTCATCGCTACATCCCGCTCTGCTTCAGCCCGGTCCACTGCGGTGTAGGCCGAAGCATTGACGATCAAGTCCGGCTTGAGTTCATCTAAGCGGGTTTCGAGCGCCTTCAGGTCGGCCAGGTCCAGGTCTTCATAATCGAGCGCTATGATTTGACCAAGACATGGCAGGATGCGCTGAAGTTCCCACCCGACTTGCCCGTTTTTCCCAAACAGGAGGATCCGCATCATAGCTTCCCACTGGCGAGTCGTTCCAGATACTGGCCGTAGGAGTTGTTTTTCATGCTCTCGGCCAGTTCGCGAAGTTGCTGTCTGTCGATATAACCTTTACGGAAGGCAATCTCTTCCGGGCAGGAGATCATCATCCCCTGCCGGTCTTCTACCGCCTGTATAAAAGTGGAGGCTTGCAAGAGGGATTCGTGTGTCCCTGCATCCAACCAGGCATAGCCGCGTCCCAACACTTCTACCCGCAGTTGTCCTCGTTCCAGGTAAAGATGGTTGATGTCGGTAATCTCGAGTTCCCCGCGTGCGGAGGGTTTTAGATTTGCAGCCATTTCTATCACTTGTGAGTCGTAAAAATAGATACCAGGGATAGCATAATTCGAACGTGGGTATTTGGGTTTCTCTTCGATACTCAGAACCTTCCCTGCCGGGTCGAACTCTACCACGCCGTACCGTTCCGGATCCCTGACCGGATAGGCAAAGATAAGCGCCCCCTCCCTAAGCGCAGCTGCGCGCTGTAAAATCTCAGGCAGGTTGTGGCCGAAGAAAATGTTGTCGCCCAGGATCAAACAGGTTGGCTCTTCCCCCACAAATTTCGCACCCACCCGGAATGCATCCGCCAGTCCACGCGGTTGGTCCTGTTCGGCATAGGAAAATTGCAGTCCCCACTGGCTGCCGTCACCAAGCAGGTGACGAAATAATGGCAAATCCTCGGGGGTGCTGATGACCAGAATATCTCGTATCCCCGCCAGCATCAACATGGATAGCGGGTAGTACACCATCGGTTTATCATATACGGGCAGGAGTTGTTTACTGACCGTGATGGTCAGTGGGTGAAGCCGGGTGCCACGGCCACCGGCCAGGATGATCCCTTTCATGCTGCTTTCTCCCTTCTTTCGTAATTTTGCGCCAGCCAGCTTTGATAATCCTGTTGTTTACGGATGGCGGCCACCCAATCGTGGTGAGATAAATACCAATCGACCGTGTCTCCCAGGCCTTCGGTCAGGGAATGACGCGGATGCCATCCCAACTCGCGCCCGATCTTACCGGCATCCATTGCATACCGACGGTCATGCCCGGGACGGTCCTTCACGAATTGGATCAGGCCATGATACGAAGAACCGTCTGCTCGAGGTCTGCGTTCATCCAAAATATCGCAAATGGTCTCGACGATTGTCAGGTTGGCGGGTTGGTTATTCCCGCCAATATTGTATGTCGATCCGACAGCACCCTTGGTCAGGACCCGGTGAATGGCCTCACAATGATCCTCCACGTGCAGCCAATCACGGACTTGCTGTCCGTCGCCATACACCGGCAGCGGTTTCGATTCCAATGCATTCAAGATCATCAATGGGATCAATTTTTCCGGGAACTGGTAGGGGCCGTAATTGTTGGAGCAATTGGTCAGGGAATACGGCAATCCATAGGTATGTCCATAAGAGCGCACAAGATGGTCGCTGGCAGCTTTCGAGGCGGCATAAGGGGAATTGGGCGCGTAAGGCGTTTCCTCTGTCCAGGCTGGTTCTCCCGCCGCCAGAGAACCAAAGACCTCATCCGTTGAAATATGGTGAAAACGAAGCGTATCCAAAGACAAGGCCTTTTCATCGAGCCAATATGTCCGGGCGGCTTCGAGCAGCGTGAAGGTGCCAACGATATTGGTTTCCACAAACTGACCAGGGCCCAGAATGGACCGGTCCACATGGGATTCGGCAGCAAAGTGTACAATGGTATCGATCTGGTGCTGTCGTAGCAAACTATGTAGCAAGCTCTGGTCACAGATATTCCCCTGGACGAAGATATGACGGTCTGGCGCGGGCAATTCCGTCAGGTTTTCCTGCGATCCGGCATACGTCAGTGCATCCAGGTTCACGATCCTGATCTCCGGTTCAACTCTTAACAAATATCGAACAAAATTCGAACCGATGAATCCGGCTCCGCCGGTGACTAATACATTTTGCATTTTTACTTCAAATCCTTTCTAAATGTATCTTTTCAAAAAGGAAGTGGGGAAGTGGTGTGGTTTGAGTTTGCAT
>DAOTXM010000074.1:0-24160 GCA_034435215.1 Anaerolineales bacterium | reverse complement strand
ATCGGTCCGGATTGAGCGCTGGAAACGACCAACATGCGCGCCTCACCACGCTCGTTCTCCGTCTGCTCGATCCAAATACGGGCAGTTTCCACGTCATCGGTCAGCAGGAGGATGGCTGCAAAATTGGATAGTTTACTTACATCCTGCAAGACAGGCGTTACCCAGGCAAGTTCCCCGGTGGTAGTAAATTGTTTTACAACTGCGGGATCCCTGGCAAAAGTCTGTACACCTGCTGCACCACCGGGTAAATAGCCCAGATTGACAAATTTCTTATTGCGGGCATACTCCCGATCGGTTTGCAAGAGTTTCATAAAACGTTCGGCCAACCCTGTGCCCATCGGCGTGGACGAAAGCAGGCTCAGGCGCGGGTGTTTGAACGTGAGCATTTGATCGACCAGGGGAGCAGCGGTTGCTTCCAGTTCGCCCGCCAGCGCAGCTTCATAGTCGAAGATCACCAGGACCGGCGCATCCGCGGGCAGGGTCTCCTGGATATATTTCAGTGCCGCAGAGGTTTCGAGAGGCACATTGGTCGATATCGGGTTGATTCGTGTGCCATTTCCGACGATGACTGCCAACAGTAACAAGACGGCAATCGCCCAGCGCAATAGGCGCTGCGATAGCACTGTTTTTTGTGTACTGACCGGTTTGGGGTGGATCTCTTCAGCCAACATTTGTTCCAGTAAAGCTGCACTGGATTGCTGGTCTTCACTGGCCTGGAGCTTGATCGAGTACGCTTTGGGTTTGCTGGAGGGACCAACGCCCGGCATGGCAGGCAGCACGCCACGCAAGCCAGCCAGGGGGCCGCGCTCCTCCAGCGGTTGTTCTTCTGCGGATTCCTCTTCGGTTTCCGAAATAACGGATTCGACCGGTCGCATGGCCTGGACCCAGCTTGGCAAGTCGACAGGACGTAGTTCATCTTCTTGCGCTTCTGCCGAAGCGAACGCAGTCTCCCCGGCAACCGGGCTTCTGGTGTCTGACAACCAATCAGGCATATCCATAGAGAAGATGGCCTCTACATCTTCCGTGGATATGGGCTTGCCCTCATCATCCACAAAAGTAGGTGTAGCACCAGCTTCTTCGGTAGGTTCACCTGCGGTGAATGGCATAGCTTCCAATTGTCCAGCCGGTTGTTCGGCCTCGGCTGTTGCCTCGCCCATGGTTGCAAGCCAATCAGGGACCTCAGCCTCCGCAGGCAGAGGGAGTGCCTCAGATATAGCACCTGGAGCAATTTCTTCTTCCTGTGCAAAACTTTCCTTCCCAAACGACGAAAGCCAATCAGGTGCTTCACCCTCGTCAAAGGGTTGTCCCTGCTCTTGTGGAAGTTTCTCACGGCTTTCTTCTCCGAGCGAAGCCAGCCAATCAGGTAGATCACCTGTTGCTATAGGTTCGCCTGTTTCCTGTCGAGAAGGCACCTCAGGGCTTTCTTCTCCAGGTGACGAGAGCCAATCAGGCAGACCACCTTCAATGGCTGGTTGCGGGATTTCCTGTTGCGAAGTTGCCTCAGCAGGTTCTTCACCCAGCGATGCCAGCCAGCCGGTCGTACTTTGTGCTGCCGATCCGGTGTCCTCTTGTGCGACAGGTTCCTCGCCCAAGGAGGCCAACCAGCCGGTCGTGCTCTGGCTTGTAGATAATCCAGAATCCTGTGGCGGAACAACTTCGCCAGTATCTTCTTCGCCAAGGGATGCCAGCCAACCCGGCAGATCGGCCGCATCGGCAGGTAGTGCGGTCTCGCTTTCCGAACCCGGGGTCGGTTCCTCGGTCATCCACGCAGGCAAACCGCTTTCGGTTTCGCCTTTTGACGTTTCATCCACGCCCTTCAACCAGGTGGGCAAATCAGTCTCGAATGGCGTTTCGTCTTTCGCAGATTCAGCCTGGAGACCCGAATCCGTTTCGAAATCGGCAGTCCAGCCGAAGTCCGCGCTTGAGGCAGGAGGTTGCGATTCTGCCTGGCCCGGTTCTTCAATCCTGCTCTCCACAAATGTGGATCCCTCATCCTCGGATGTTCGGTCGCTCTCGCCTGCACCCAAGTCAGAGACCCAACCGGGCAGCGCGCTGGCTTCCTCGCTTTCCTGCACGGCTGGAGTTTCCTGGCCCAGCATGCTCTTCAATGCGGCCAGGTCATCCTCTTCGGTGGACGATTCATCGAAACCAGCCTCTCCTGCTTCCCCGCGTAAACCGGCCAGCCAATCGGGGATTTCTTCATCGGCATCGGACTGGGATCGTAGACCGGCTAACAGATCAGTCGGTTCTTCAGACTGACCCGCTTCTGACTCCGACGGAGCCTGCCCGGCGCTCTCCTCAGCGGAATCGCGCGCCTGCTGGCGGATTTCGCGCAGCCATTGCGGCAGGATGGGCTCCAACTGTCCCGTATCCATATCCATTGGCTCTTCGCCGGGGCGGATGGGAGGCTGGGACCGGCTCAACTCATCCGTTAACGGTTTCAGGCGTGCTTCACAATACTGGCAAACATCCAGTTCGGCCGGATTGGGTTTACCGCACATGGGGCATGAAATTTCAGCCATCATTTGCCTCCATATGGACGGTCCATTCCAAACAGCACGCGCAGGCCGGTGGTGAGCGCTCCCAGAGCCACACCGATCAGAATGCCCCGCGTGCCAGCCGCTGCAAAGAACTCTGTAATAAACCACTCAACCGCTTCGGCACCAGGGATTTTTCCAATTGGCAAGGGAACAGACACGAACAGGATCACAATTGCAATCCCGAGGAAGACGAAACTCATCGGATCCGTACGCCGGCGTAGCAAGCGTGCGCTGGCATAGACCAGGGTTACGGCCAACAATGCCATCAACGTAGCTTCAGCCGGGACAATAATTGCATCCAAAACAAAACTTAATACGGGGTTATTCGTCCCCACCATGCCAAGCACAGCCGTAGCGAATAATGAAACAATCAACAAGATACTGTAAGCGCTATTTTTCTGGCGCGTGCGAATTTTTTGCCAGTGTACACCGAGAAGATTAAGTACTCCCACTAGGACGGCAACCGCTGCCATGATGGTCGCCCATTGCAGCAACAGTAAACGGATCTGGAGCAGGCTTTCTACCGGGACAAAATACCCAAACAGGACGAGCAGCCCGGCAGCGATGGCAACGCCAGCAGAAAGGATGCGCATTAGAACACTCCTGCCAGTTTCAGGAAGGAACCGACCAGTAAGGCAAGGACTACGAGGATGCGTAAAACATCTTGTGCTTGCAAACTTGCCTGGTGCGCACGCCCGGCATTGCTATAAGCCCCAGCGGCAAAAAGTTCCTCACCGACCAACGGATCATCTACGCTGGCGTAAAGCACAGCCTGGGCGGTGGGATCCACGGCAGCGGCCACTGCTGGGCTGTTGGTGCGCTCGGCGGTATCGGTCAGCAAGGCAACTTCGGGACCGAAATGGCCGATCAGAATATTGGCTGAAACGTTTTCATCCCGCATGGAAGGGATAGCCCCGGCTGCAAACGAGAAAGGCGTCAAGCCGGTCAATCGCCCGGTAGCAGGGTTGTAGATCTCTTCCGCAGCGGCGGCTTTGTACCCGGCCTGCAAGGTGTCACGCGTTAGAATTGCCAGGTCGGCTGCGCCGGAGGTGACAACCGGTGGTTTATCACTGGCCGATGTCTGTTCCGAAAGATGACGCAACATGGCCAGCCCGGCCAGGGCGGGCGCTGCGCTGGGAGTTTGCAGGCCGCTGCGTCCCAGGGAGATGTGCAGACGTGTACCAGCCTCCACCGAGATGCCAATCGCGCGTTTCAAATATGTAAAGGCCCGGATCTCGCGGAAAACGGGCACAGATTTACGCCGGATAAAGGCCAGTCCGAGCAGCAGTCCGGCCGCGACAAGTACCAGTACCAGCCCGATGATGCTATTCATGAGGAAGCCTCCTCGCGCAGGTAGTTGGCAAATGCAACTACTTCATCATCTTCTTCCAACATACGTGCCAGGATTTCAATTTGCTCTCCGCCCCAAAATGGACGCACAAAATGAAGCGCTTGTGATCCGAGCAGGGTCAAGGGTCCGCCCGCTTCGAGCAACCAGGCGGCGAAGGCATCCAATTTCCAATGTCGCAAGTATCCAGCCCAGGCAGGCCAATGGGCACGCAATGTTTGCATAGATTGAGTATAGCATAAATTTTAAGGTTGGTTACACGCTGACCTGCCCCATAAGGCCTAAGAAGAGCGGAATGGCTTCAAAAAGTCGGGATGCCCTATATCCCGACACAGAAATTCCTGAGAAAGTGTCTGAAACGTCTGAATTCACCACAGACACCTGCACTTGCACCAGGCCGTCTCGCCCTGGCGGGCTCGCGGCCCGAACGGGGTGCAAGTGTAAACGCGAATGCATACAGATTGTCTGATAAACCCATCCCGAAACATCAAAAAAATTATCTTCATCTATGTTTTTCTGTGGTTCCAATGTCAGTTTTCAGACATTCTCTGAAGAGTTCGAATCCCTCCCAGCCATTTCGGGATTTACTGATAGTATAATCTCCATTAAGAAACCCCTGGTGGAGGACCTATGAACGAACGAAAGACCAATCCTGAGCAAGGTCGAAGGATCCGTGTGCTGGTTGCTAAGCCTGGTTTGGATGGGCACGACCGCGGCGCTAAAGTGGTGGCACGCGCCCTGCGTGATGCGGGCATGGAAGTCATCTATACCGGCCTGCGTCAGACTCCTGAGATGATCGCTGAAGCTGCCTTACAGGAGGATGTTGACATCGTGGGATTGTCCATCCTTTCAGGTGCGCATATGGCGCTCGTACCACGTGTGCTGGACCTGCTCAAGGCAAACGGACAGGAACAGGTCAAAGTCTTCGTCGGCGGCATCATTCCGGACGAGGACCTGCCGCGCCTGAAAGAAATGGGCGTGGCTGGCGTCTACGGACCTGGTGCTTCAACGGAAAACATCATTCGACAAGTCAAAGCGGCAGCCGCGACATAAGATTCAACAAAGAATGACGCTGGCAGAGCAACTCCTCTCAGGCAACCGCCTGGCTTTGACCCGCCTGTTGACGCAGGTGGAAAACGATACGCCCGATGGGCGCGCGGCGCTGATCGAACTCTTTCCCCATACGGGCAAGGCGCATTTGATCGGCGTGACCGGCGCGCCGGGTACGGGCAAATCATCGCTGGTCAATCAGTTGGCGCTGCATTTCCGCAGGCAGGATGAACATCGTGTGGCGATTGTTGCCGTGGACCCGTCCAGCCCGTTCACGGGAGGGGCGGTGCTGGGCGACCGGGTGCGCATGCGTGACCTGGCGGGCGACCCTGGCGTATTCATCCGTTCGATGGCTTCGCGTGGCTCGCTGGGCGGGTTGGCGCAAACCACCGCCGGGCTGGTGCAAGTCTTCGACGCAGCCGGGTTCGACATTATCCTGATCGAAACAGTCGGTGCAGGGCAGGCGGAAGTGGAGATTGCGCGTCTGGCGCACACTACGCTGGTCATCGAGGCGCCAGGCCTGGGCGATGATATCCAGGCTATCAAAGCCGGGATCCTGGAAATTGCCGATATCCTGGTAGTCAACAAGGCCGACCGCCCGGGTGTGGAGAACACGCTCAAGGCGCTTAAAAACGCGCTCGAACTGGCGCATCCAGTGCAGCATATTTTTCATCACCACGGCAAGCTCGAAGTGGTCGAAGCGCCGGATGGACCTGTCTACAACTCCTGGATCCCGCCTATCCAGAAAACAATCGCAACGGAAGGCACAGGTATTCCCGAGCTGGTTGGTGAAATTGTCCGCCATGCAGAGCACCTACGTCAGAGCGGGGATTGGACCGCTCGCGAGCGTAGCAGGCTGGGATCCGAGTTGGAGGCGCTGTTGCGGGAGGCGCTGGTGGCACACTTCCGCAAAGCAGTCCCTGAAGCCCGCTACGAGGAAGTTCTGGAGCGGGTTTTCCAACGCGAATTGGCACCCTGGGAAGCAGTTAAAATATTATTGAACGGAAAGTCCACATGAGCATTATATATGGTAAGCGAGTACGGTTACGCAGTGTAGAACGCAAGGACCTCGAAAAATTCGTGGTTTGGATCAATGATCCGGAGGTGACGGCCGGCCTGACGCTATTCCTGCCTATGTCGTCGGTAGATGAAGAAAAGTGGTTCGATAACGCCATGCAGCGACCGCAGGAAGAGAAGCCGCTGGTGATCGATATGAAGGACGGGACAGATTGGCGACTGATCGGGAACAGCAGTTTCTTCGGCATCGACTGGGTGGCGCGCTCAGCGGAAGTCGGCATCATGATCGGCGATAAAACGGTCTGGAACCAGGGATACGGCACCGAAGTGATGACCCTTCTGCTACGCCACGGTTTTGAGACCCTGAACCTGAATCGGATCTACTTAAGGGTCTATGCCGAGAACAAACGCGCCATCCGCACTTACGAAAAGGCTGGATTCATGCACGAAGGGCGCATGCGCCAGGCCGTTTACAAGGGTGGTTCATACAGCGACGTATTGTTTATGAGTGTGTTGCGTGAAGAATGGAGCGCAAAAAAGGAGAATCGATGATCCACCATATGCACCATGAAATGAAGGTGTATGGGGATATTAAATTATTTGCCGGGACAGGTTCTCCCGAACTGGCTCAAAATATTTCGAACTATTTGCAGAGTCCCTTATGTGGACGTGACGTGATCGAATTCCCCAATGAGAACCTGTTCATCAAGCTGCATGGCAGCGTGCGTGGACAAGATGTATATGTCATTCAACAAACCGGGACCAACGTCCATCGCAACCTGATGGAGTTGCTCATCATGATCCAGACCTTGCGGCTGGACTCGGCTGCGCGCATCACAGCCGTGGTACCATACCTGGCATATGCGCGCTCGGACAAGAAAGACCAGCCGCGCGTGCCGATTACGGCGCGTTTGGTGGCGGATTTGATCGAGGTAGCCGGTGCAGACCGATACATGACTCTCGATCCGCATGCAGGACAGATTCAAGGATTTTTTACGATACCGGGCGATGTATTGACTGCCTCTCACTTGATTGTGAATCATATCAATGAAATCCTGCGCCCTGAATTGAAAGATCCGGTCGTCGTTGCCGCCGACCTGGGTTTTGCCAAGAAAGGCCGCAACTATGCCGCCGATTTGGACACGCCGATCGCATTTATCGAGAAACGGCGGATTGCCAACGAAGCCAAGGCGGAAGCCTTGACTCTGATCGGCGATGTGGAAGAGCGTGATGTTATCATTGTGGATGATGAAGTGGATACCGGCGGTTCGACCACACAGGCCGTCTACTTGGTCAAGGAAAAGGGCGCGCGGAATGTGTACCTGGCATTCATCCACGGTATCCTGTCACGTAACGCTTCGCAACGCCTGGCGACGCTGCCCATCAAACAGATAATTACCACCGATACTGTGCCCATCCCGCCCGAGAAACTGGTATATTTGGAAGATAAAATCACCATCCTGTCGGTCTCCGAGTTGTTGGGAGAGGTCATCCGACGTGCACATGAAGGGCGCAGTGTGGGTGAAATGTTCAATGAATGAGCAACGATCAAAACAAATCTATTTCATAAATCCCGTGGAGGAGGAATAACCATGAAAGGCAACCAAAAAGTCCTTGAAACCCTGAACGCGCTTCTGGCGGATGAACTGACCGCCATCAACCAGTATATGGTGGAATCCGAAATGTGCGCGGACTGGGGCTACGAAAAGCTGCACGAGGCCTTCGAAAAACGTGCCATCGAAGAGATGAAGCATGCTGAGAAATTAATCGGACGCATCCTGTTCCTGGAAGGAAAGCCGATCGTCAGCAACCTGAACAAGATCAATATCGGTGCGACTGTCGATGCGCAGCATAAGAACGACCACGAAGCCGAGGAAATGGCCATCAAAGCCTATAATGAGGGCATCAAGCTGACCGTGGAGGTCGGAGATAACGGCAGCCGTGACTTGCTTGAAGAGATCCTGGAAGACGAAGAGGAACATATCGACTGGATCGAATCCCAGCTCGACCAGATCGAGCAGATGGGCATGCAAACATACCTTGCAGAGCAATTGGAGGAGTAATTTTTAGTAACCAGTGGTCCGTAGCCAGTAGCCAGTCTTCCATCCATTGCTGGCTGCTGATGACTGGATACGATCCCTGGTATGCCTGAACTTCCCGAAGTCGAAACCATCGCGCGAACATTGCGTCCGGAGCTGGTCGGCAAACGCATTGAAAAAGCCGACCTGCTCTGGGCTCGCACGCTGGCCACCCCGACCCCGGCGAAGTTCTGTAAGCAGATCAAAGGGCAGGAAATTCAGTCAGTTGGCCGTCGCGCCAAGTATTTTGTAATCGAATTGTCACATTTTTACCTGCTAATCCACTTGCGCATGAGCGGGGATTTGTTTATAAAGGGAGAAAACACAGCAGCGGATAAGCATGACCGGTTGATTCTCACCCTTGCTCCATCCTCTGTTTTCGAGGGAGATGGGCTAAGGGCGAGGGCGAGCAAGCTGGTGTTCAATGATACGCGCAAATTCGGGCGTGTCTGGCTGGTGCGTGATCCGAACGAAGTGGTCGGCGGGTTGGGGCCTGAACCATTAAGCGAGGAATTCACGGCACAAATGTTGTACGAGGGCCTGCATGCCCGTCACCGGCAGTTGAAACCGTTGCTGCTCGACCAGTCTTTTCTGGCCGGGATGGGCAACATCTATACCGACGAAGCTCTACACAAGGCGCGCCTGCACCCACTGGCATCGTCTAAGTCCGTTAATCGGGAGCAGGCACAGGCGTTGTGGGAAGCGATCCGGGATGTCTTGCAAGAGGGCATCCGCCGCAACGGAGCCAGCATCGACTGGGTCTATCGCGGTGGCGAATTCCAGAATTATTTCCGCGTGTACGACCGGGAAGGCCAGCCCTGTTTGGTTTGCGGGACGGCGATCGAGCGTCTGGTTGTTAGTCAACGCGGTACACATGTTTGTCCAACTTGCCAGAAAATCGGGAGTTGATTATGCTTGAATGGTTACAAAATCCAGTGGTTGCCATCGGGTTGGCAGTCGGGGCCATGTTTTTTGGCTATTTCTTTGGCTTATTCGAAGGTCGCGGACAAGGGTATAAGCGACGGCAGGCAGAAGAAGCGGAAAAAAGCGAATCCGAACCAGCGCTCGAACCACTGCCCCCTGCCAGCCCTGCTCTGCCTGCTGATGAAATCCCCGTGCTGGATGTCAGCATGGACAGTGGGGGACAATTGCGTCTAAAACTGGATGGCCAACGCATCGAGGCTGCTACCCTGAAATCCGAACAACGCAAACGGATGATCGATATTTTGACCCAGATACGGCCCTGGTTGGAACCGCAAACATCCGCTCGACCTTCTACACGGCTCCAGCCTGCACCCTCTCCACAAGGGACTTCCCTCACCTCTGTCGAAAACAACGTAGCGAAAATGCCCGCATCCTCAAAACCAACATCTGCGCCAGCTGTTGACGCGCGGCCGACTGCTCCCCCGCCGGCAGAGGAAGACAAGGAACCTGCTCCAGCGCCGAAAAGCATCGTGGCGCAAATCGATACAGTCCTGCAGGCACAATTGGCCGATTCGCCACTGAGAGATAAGGCCATCCGCTTACAGGAATCGCCTGAGGGTGGTGTGCTGGTGCGCGTCGGGCTAGACAAATACGAGGGTATCGAGGAGGTTCCCGACGAGCAAATCAAGGCAGCCATCCGCGCAGCCATTTCCGAGTGGGAAAACAAATATACACCTGGGCTTTGATGGTTGGTGTTTGAACCCCCGAAAATAAAGTAACCAAAATTTATGGTATGGGCAAGCGTGCGCTCGCAAACGCCATCAATTTTGGATAGCTTTGGCTTTGCCGTTTTTGGCGGGAAAAATGGCCCCCCGTCCCGTCATAAACGGTAGACCCATATCTTTTTAATAACCTGGCAAATGCGTTATTGCCAAGTTCGTATTCAAGCCCTTTGCACTTCATCCTGTGGGTGGTAGCGCACCGTTAACACCGGGCAGCCGATTGCTTCCGCCACCTCAGCGGTCACATTGGGGGCATACAATGGACGTAAACCATGCGCGCTGTAAAGCGACCCCATGCATACCAGGTCATAGTTTTCCTCCTTGTGTTCTGCCAGGATTTCCTCGATCACATTTCCCTGGCGGAGTTTCAAAACCGCCTTCAGATCCATCTTGCGAGCTTCGTCTAAAGCCTTCCGCAAAGTATCGCCAAGCAGGCTGTCCGTATCCACCAGGTGGTCCCAGTTTTTACGTACCTTGCGCGCCTCCGGGTAATCCAGGTCGATCGGCGGGACGACATGCAATAAAGTAACCGGCGCTTTTACCCGCGCAGCAATTTCAAGGCCCAGGTTTTCGGCTGTGATGCCATACCGCAAACCACCCAGACAGACTAGAATGCGACTGGGAGGAATACAAGCAGCAGGCACGTACAGGATCGGCCCTTCGATGTCCGCCATCAGTTGGTGAAACGAACGACGCAGAATCAGGCGGCGCAATGGTGGCCGCCCGAGGGGCGTAATAACGGTCATGAAATCCTTCTCTCTGGCCTTCTTGGGGATAAGTTCCTCGGCATGACCCTCCTGGAGTTCCAGGTAATAATTCAGCTTTCTTTCCTGGAAAAGTGTAACCGCCCGGCTGAAAATATTCTCCAGCGGGTGGACTTCTTCATCGATATTCGGGCGTTGCTTTTGCTCGATAATACCGATCAACGTTACAGGAACACGCATCACCTCTCCCAGCCAGGCTGCGTATTCGATCCCTGACCAGGTTTTTTCATAACCGTTGGTTGCAACCAGTATTTCAGTATTCATGACTTACCTGTCTCCCTGCTCAGCGGAATAGAATCACACCCAGAATCCCCGCTCCGAGCAGGACGAGCGGAGATGGGACATCGAGCCAAAACGCAATGGCGCTCAACCCGGCGATGATCAGCGCGCGCTTTTGGATGGTTTTCGTGCTTTCACTGCGGAAGATTTGCCAGGCCACCACCACGATCAACATGGCAACGGCAGGCGCGAGTCCTTTGACGAAGCCCTGCATCCATGCTTCCCCCTGGACCTTTTGGATTGCGGCCGCCACCGCCAGCATGATCAACGTCGGCGGCAGGATGGAACCAAGCAAAGCTGCAATCGTACCGGGGATTCCACCTGCGGCGTACCCGACGAACATAGCCAGTTTCAACGCCTCGCTGCCCGGTAACACGTTCGAGAAGCCCACCGCTTCGATAAACTCAGCTTCGGACATCAACTTCCCGACCGATTCCTTGTAAAGCAGTCCTACGGAGGCCGGGCCAGACGTGGTCAGGACGTTGATCTTGATAAACATCCAAAAAAGTCGTCCCCATACAGCCAATTTTGACCGTTTCATTAGAAAATGAATATCCCCAAAATGCCCGCCACCAACAGGACAAGCGGTGCCGGCGCATCGAAAATAAGCGCGGCAAGGCTAGCCAAACCGAGAGCGCCCATTTGCCAGTTGACGCTCCCGCCATTGCCACCGGTGAATACTTTCCAGGCTACGAACACCATCAAGACCGCTACAGCAGGTGTCAGTCCCTCCACGAAACGACTGACCCAGGCCTCGCGTCGCAGGCGGTGCAGGATCGCCACCACGCCGAACATTAGCAGCGTGGGCGGCAGGACCGATCCGAGCAAGGCCACCAACGCCCCGCCCACGCCGCCTGCCGCGTAACCCACGAACATGGCCAGTTGCAGCGCATCCGATCCCGGCAGCACGGACGAGAGGCCCACGGCCTGGATGAACTGTGCTTCCGTCATGATTTTACCTACAGCTTCGGCGTGCAGCAGGCCCACCGAGGCCGGACCGGACGTACTTAACAGGTTAATCTTGAGGAACAACCAGAAGAGTTGCAGCAGGGTTTCCATGTTCGCTTAGATGTTCTTAACGAGATACAGTTCACCTCGTTCGAAACCCCGCTCGAGATAGTACTGCCGCGTGCCCACTGCCGAAATGACCGCCATGCAATGGAATCCACGTTCCTTTGCAACTTTTTCCGCCTCCTCCAGCAATTGCGTGCCCAGCCCACTGTGTTGTGCTGCGCCCTCTTTCTCCGCGCCCACCGGAAGGGACTGTCCGTAAACGTGCACTTCACGGATCAACGCTGCGCCCCTCAGTTCTTTCAATCCGGTATCAGGTGATTCAGGCAATGGGAGAGATAAGCGAATGAAACCCACCAGTTTGTCATCCGGGGTATCGAAAGAGATGAAGTGTTCTTCGGCTTGCGCAACGGAATAGACCAGATCGTGCAATTCGACCTTTTCCGCGTTCACGCTCTGCTTACGTACTTCCCGGCAGCGTATACAATGACAAGCTGTCCCACGCCGTGCCAACTCACGATGTACGTCCTGCCGTAACGACGTGCGGCGGTTGCCCTCCACCACATTCGTAGAGGGGATATCCCGGATGACGCGGTTGACCCGGCAATAGCGTGGGATGGTCGGCTTGACATCGGCGATCAGGTCGATCAATTCTTGCGTGGTGTATGGGTGGAATTCACCGCGCTGCCAGTATTCGTGCAACTCGGCGTTGGCCAACAACTGGTTGGGATAGATTTTGATCTCATCTGGGCAGAATCCCTCCCACAGGCGGGTGAAGTCGGCGCGGTCAGAGTCGGGGGTGGCGCCGAGCAAGTTGGGCATCCAGTGCAGCACGATCTTGAAACCCGCGGCGCGCAGCAGGGCAGTCGCCCGCAGCGTGGTCGCCACATCGTGTCCGCGCTGGTTGATTTTCAAGATGTGATCGTTCAGGCTTTGCGCGCCCATCTGTACCTTGGTCACGCCGAGATGACGCAGCCAGCGCAGTTCATCGGGTGTGATCTCGTCGGGACGGGTTTCGATGACCAGGCCCACGTTGCGGTGGGAGGCGGATTCGTTAAATGTCTGTGCCTCAATCAGCTCGCCTGGTTTGACCACATAGCCCACAGAGACCTCTTTAAGATTTTTTTCGTGCACTTCGTGGTTGTTCAGCGCATCGAAACAGCGCTTGACGAACCATTCCTGGTAATCGCGCCGGTAGGATGACCACGTACCGCCCAAAATCAACAGCTCGATCTTGTCGGTGGGATGACCGACCGCCTCCAGCGCCTCCAGCCGCGAGCGCACCTGCGCATACGGGTCGAAATCATGCTCCAATCCGCGCATGGCGCCGGGTTCGTTGGGCAGATACGATTTGGGCATGCGCACATCGGTGGGGCAAAAGATGCACTTGCCGGGGCAGGGATAGGGTTTGGTCAGCACTGTGACGGTGGTCACGCCTGAAAGCGTGCGCACCGGTTTCAAGCGGATGCGCTCCAGCAGGCGTACGTCTGCATGCATTTCGCCCGCCCCCACCATCTGGTTGTACGCAGCCACCAGCGCATGCTTGCCCAGATAGCCACCGCCGGGGATAGGATATTTACGCACGCTATCCATCACCGGGTGACCCCGGCGGACTTCTGCCAGCACCTGCCGGGCCAGGGCCAGTTTCTCAGGCGTCAGGGTATGGGCTGCTTCCCAATTCTCTTTCTTCGACACGTCTCATCCTCGTAAGGTTGGAAATTATAACCCGATATACCCCTGCGGGTATCATATAATAGGCATGTGAAAACGGACATTGCCCAACGCCTGATCGAGCTCAACCGGCGGTTTTACACCGATTTCGGCGATTCCTTTTCAGCCACGCGCGGGCGCATCCAGCCGGGCGTGCGACGGATTTTGGATACACTGAAAGGGGATGAAACGATCCTGGACCTGGGCTGCGGGAACGGCGAACTGGCGCGCAGCCTGGCTCGGGACGGTCACCGCGGCGCGTATCTTGGTTTGGACTTCAGCCTGTCGCTGCTTAAGGTGGCAAACTCGGTACCGAAGGGGTTTTCGGCAGAATTTCGGGAAGTGGATTTGACGCAGTTATCAGTGGATAGTGTTCAACCCTCAGTTGCAGGTGTTACTGATTACCCCCTTGCTGGAGCAGGCTGGTCGTTGATTACTGCCTTCGCTGTTTTACACCACATACCCAGCCAAAGCTTGCGATTGGATATTTTGAAAACAATCCGCGAATTACTGGCTGAAGGCGGTCGGTTTATCCACTCGAACTGGCAATTCCTGCATAGCCCGCGACTCAGGCAGCGGGTCCGAAATTGGAGCGAGGCCGGTTTGACGGAAACGGACGTCGATCCAGGCGATTACCTGCTCGACTGGCGTTCCGGCGGGAGGGGCCTGCGTTACGTGCACCATTTCAACGCGGAGGAGTTGTCAGGGTTGGCCGAGTCCAGTGGATTCGAAGTTGTACAAACGTTTTGTTCCGACGGCAAAGAGAGGAATCTGGCTGTTTATCAGGTTTGGCAAAAGCAATAACTTGCTTCTCGTTGAGGGGGAATTTTTTATGCAACCTTCAAATTTTCTTCATAGAAATTTTACAAGTGCGTGCTATGATTTCCTTGAGTAAATCTCCTATAGTGTGAACGCAAAGGTTGTCAGAAAGTACCGCACCCATTTTCGCGGGTTGCCCCTGACATGTTTTGCGTGCATACTCTTCTATAAGTGGTTGCCGGAAAGTGCTTTTATAATACCCACGGTTGAAAATTGCGCATCTCTACTCGTAAAAAAGCGTAATTTTCAACCGATCTGGATATATAAAAACTGCTCTCGGCGGCGGCTTGAGCAAAAGTTGTTATTTAAGGACTTTCCACACTCCACTTATCTCGAACTGTCGTTTAATAAATTTTTGGCCTATCATTTATGACGGGACGGGGGACCATTTTTCCCGCCCAAAACGGCAGAGCCATAATTTTAGAAGGAGTAAACTTATGAGTAAAACTTGGAAATGGATCTTTGGGATCGTGCTTGGGCTGGTCATCCTGGCCGGTGTAGGCTTTGCAGTGGTCTACTTCTTCGGGTTTGGCCACATGACTTTCTGGGGCAGGCCTGTCTATTCCGGTTACCCGATGATGGATGATTACGGCTTTTGGAACCGTAGTCCGTTGGACGGCCCGCGCACCTTCCGTCACCCCATGATGGGGGGACGCGGATTCGACGGCTATGGTTCTATTGGCCTGCCATTTCTGTTCTTCGGTGGGCTGTTGCGCCTGGTCTTCCCGCTGGCTGTGCTGGCGCTGGTCGCTTACTTTTCCTACCAGGCTGGCAAACAGGCTGGAATGAAGGCTGCGCTGGCCATGCCCGAACCAGAAACCGTTATCGAGGCGGAGCCGGAAGTTCCCCAAAAGCGGCGTGGCCGGAAGGTTGCATAGTTTAGACCTCGGTTCATAAACACCGAGGGCTTGCGATTATCAATATTCAGTAGATCACGAAATGGCTGGGAGAAGCCCGAAGGACGTCACACGTTAGTTTCACCCTTCGACAATGTGAAGCAAAACGTAGAGCCTTTGCCCACTTCACTCTCGACCCAAATCCTGCCTCCGTGGAATTCAACAATGCGCTTGACGATGGCAAGGCCGATACCCGTCCCTTCGGTCTTCGAATCCAATTTGTCGAAGAGACCAAAGATACGTTGGGTATATTCGGGCGCGATGCCGATTCCATTGTCTTTTACAAAGAAGATGGGGTTGCCATTCTCTTCATCCCGCCGACCAATTTCTATGCACGGGTTGGGCTGGTCACCCATGAACTTGATGGCATTGTCAATCAGATTTTGCAGAACCTCTACCAGGCGCTGGCGATCTCCGTAAACGGCAGGCAGGTTGGGGGCAAGTTCGACCGCAACACCACGCGCTTCCAACTGTCCGTGGACATTGCCCAGCGCTTCACGAGTGATGTCCTCAAATGATACTTCCGCAGGCGGGTTCATCAAGCGGCCTATGCGCGAAAGCTCAAGCAGCTCGTTGAGTAGTCTATCCATCTTATCGACAGCATTCTGAATACGTTGTATATCACTTCGCAAACGATTCATATCTCCCGAGGCTGCATCTTTCTCCAAGTAACCCAGGAAGCCAGCAATGGTGATCAGTGGCGATTTCAGATCATGCGAAACCGTATATGTAAAGCGCTCGAGTTCTGAGTTTTTGTCCGTCAATTCCCGAATCAGTTTTTCGCGTTCGGCTTCAGCTCGTTTGCGTTCCGTTATATCTTGGAAGAACACTTGCCCTACGTGTGAATCAGCAGATGAGGGGAACAATGTGGCAGTCACCTCCACATCGATAATATTACCATCTAGACGTATGTATTTTTCCTTTAGCGCGGTGACGATCATTTTGTCATCCATCATATGTGAAACGTGTTCCTCTACCATCGAGTGATAATCGGGATGGATGAAATCGAGAACTGTCTTCCCTACAACCTGATCGAGATCAGTTGCGCCGAGAACCTGCAAAGCGGCTGGGTTCATATAGGTGATGATGCCATCCTTGTTGATCCACATAGGGAGCGGAGACACTTCTACCAACCGGCGGTATTTTTCTTCACTCGCTTTTAACTCCTGTTCGGCTTGCTTGAGCTTGGTAATATCGCGGCTGATGGAACCGAGCCGATACCCTCGGTTGGTCTTGATCAAAAAAGCCATTTGTTGGACGATAACTTTCGTTCCATTACGATGGGAAATCGAGATTTCCATTAACTGATCGATAAAATCGGCCTGACCAGATTGTAGAGCCGATGTGATCATCATTTTCAACCTTTGGCGTGTCTCTGGCGATTTCGCAGAAGCAGACATCATGCTGAGCTGAACATCCCACAAAGACTGGCCGATAATTTCCTGCCGTGTGAGACCCGTCAGGGATTCCTGGGCCTGGTTCCACTCGATGATAATGCCTTGTTCGTCGGATAAAACCAGGCCGTCCGATGATTGCTCGATAAAGGAGCGGAATTTCTGCTCCGACTCACGCAACGCTTCTTCCGCTTGTTTACGCTCGGTGATGTCCCGCACGACAGCTACATGCAACTCTCTATCGCCAAACCACAGGTGATTCGACACCACCTCCACCGGAAAGACGCTGCCATCCTTACGACGATGCAGGGTCTCTATGCTTTCACTGCCGCCTTGCCGGTTTGGTTGATAGCTTTCCCAGTTCTCGTCCCAACGCTCCCTGGGATAGATGGGATCGATATCCCACAAATGCAAGCGCAGCAGTTCCTCGCGCGTATAACCAAGCGAGCGACATGCCTGTTCGTTGACATATTCGAACCCGCCTTCACGGGTCAGCCACTGAACAGCATCCCTGGCGCGGTCAGTGGTGTACTGGAACAACTGTAGCGTCTCTTCCGCGCGCTGGCGGTCGGTGATGTCGATGGCAATGCCGATTACGCCGGTCAGTTTGCCTTCCAGGTTATAGTATGGAGAGCAGACCGTATCGAAAACAATGCCCTGTTCTACGGTGGTAAAGCGCGTCAGCTCGCCGGCGAGGGCTTTGGTAATTCCATCGAGGACCGACCGGTTCTCCCGGTAAACCTGGTATACCGAGGCTCCGACCATCTGACCCGGTGCAAGTCCGAGTTTTGCCAACGCCTGTCCCTCGGACAACAAAAAGACACCGTTCATGTCCAGGATAAAAATGACGGCCTGGGCATTCTGGACTACCGCGCGAAATTTATGTTCGCTTTCCTGCCGCGCCATTTCTGCCTGTTTACGCTCGGTGATGTCGGTATAGATTGCCACGACCCCGACCCAATTCTTTCCAACCAGGATAGGTGCTACCGATACAATGACATTCACCGGGGAACCATCTTTTCGGTAACGGACCGTCTCGGCTGATTTAATGCCCTGCCAGTCTTGAACTTGCCGAGTCCAATTGGTCGCTTCCTCGAATATTTCCGCATCAGTCCCCGTGATCAATTTGTCTACGCTTTGTCCAATAACCTCTTCGGAGGAATATCCAAATAACCTCTCCGCTCCGGGATTCCATTCTGAAATGAGATGCCGGGTATCCGAGATCACAATGGCATCAGGAGCAGCAACCAGGACACTCTCCAGGAACAACCGCCGCTCCTTGGTTTCTTGTTCTAAGCGCTTGCGCTCGGTGATATCGACCAATTGACCCGTGGTACGGGGCTTTCCAAAAGCATCCTTTACCACCGTTACGATCATTTCGGCCTCGCGCACTTCTCCGTCACGCCGCAATACTTTCAATTCGTAGTGGGAGGGTACCTGTTCTCCCCGTTGTCGTCGAATATAGCGGTCCGTGACGAGCGCTAGACTGTCCTCTGAAAGGACTTTGCGAAAATCCAGACCAGTCAGTTCATCCTTTGGATAGCCCAAGATGCGGCATAGTTCATCATTGGCGTAAACGAAACGATAAGAGTCGTCAACGATAAAAATGCCTGCCAGGGAATTTTCCACAATCGAGCGGAATTTTTCCTCGCTCTCCCGCAATGCATCTTCCATCTGTTTGCGATCTGTAATATCGAGAACGATCCCTTGATAATTTAGGATATGGCCTCGTTCATCTCGTTTTACCCAGGTGTGATCGTCCACCCAGCGTATCTCCTTGTCAACAGTGAGGATACGATATTCCTGTGTGAACTCGGTGTACCCCTTCTGGCTGTACTCGCCGACCTCGGCAACGACGCGCTCAAGATCATCTGGATGAACAATCGCAGCAAACGTTACGTCACCTTTATAGAAATCCCGGGGTGTATATCCGAATTGTCGAATGTTATCGGACACATATTCGACCGGCCAGCCCGCCGCGGCGCGCCACAGGAAAACGATGGCCGGACTGCGATTGACAATTTCCTCCAGGTTCTGTTGGTTGGCCTGTTCCTGTTTCGGTTGGGGTCTCGAAATTCTATTAAAGATCACCAGAAAATTTCCATCGGGAAGCTTGCTTACTTCAAGCGCCAGCAATACATATTTCCCATTCTTGTGTCGCAAACGACATTTAATTGTCAGATGCCGGCCTGCTTCCAATTCCAGGAGATCGATTAACGCATTGTCCTCAGGATGGATTGTGTCGGGGAGGAAAAGTTTCGAGATCTCATCATCTGTGTACCCCAGCATTGTCATGCCAGAGGGATTGACGTCCATGAATTGCAGGCTGGGACTCACGATAAGAATCCCATCTCGAGATCGATCGAACAGGGCGGTACACAATCCTATTTTGTCAACCTTTGAACGAGCGCCGCTCTTGCGAGATTTGCCGTTCATATACACCTCCGAAAGATGGATTCCCCCAACAAAACCCGGATATCGTCGGTTATGTCAAAATCCAGTACCCCATTGTTGCCATTTTACAACAAGCGCAAATATCGGGCAACATAAGCGCGAACAGTTGCGCACCTTTCTATGAAACAGCTATGTTCCCACCCTTTCTCCTTTGTAACCTACCCTACATATTTCCTGGTTTTCCGCGTTCAAGCGTGAAGTAAAAGGTAGACCCCATTCCCGCTTCGCTCTCGACCCAGATCCTGCCTCCGTGCACTTCGATGATTCGCTTGACGATGGCGAGCCCGATGCCCGTACCCTCGGTCCTGGGATTCAGTTTATCGAAAAGGCTGAAGATGCGCTCATGGTGTTCGGGCGCGATGCCGATGCCGTTGTCCCGTACGAAGAAAACCGGTTTGCCATTCTCGTCCCCGCTCTGGCCGATTTCGATCCGGGGATCGGACTGCTCCCCCATGAATTTAGTCGCGTTGTCGAGCAGGTTTTGCAGTACTTCCACCAGGCGCTGGCGGTCTCCGTAAACAGTGGGCAGGTCCGGTTGGAGCGTGAACGCGATCCCACGGTTTTGTAGTTGTCCCTCTACATTCTCCAAGGCCTCACGCACTATCTCCGCGAATGCCACTTCCTCTGGTGGATTCATCAACCGGCCAATGCGGGAGAGTTCGAGCAGTTCATTGAGCAATACGTGCATCTTGTTGACAGCATCCTGAATGCGCTTAATGTCGACCTTGAAACGCTCCATATTGCCAGAGGCTATATCTTCCTCCAGATATCCGAGGAAGCCATTGATGGTAACCAGTGGCGATTTCAGATCATGGGAGACGGTATATGTGAAGCGCTCCAATTCCGCGTTCTTTGCTGATAGTTCATCAATAAGATCTTCGCGCATGGCCAGTTCTTTTTGAAGCTCGGCAACCAATTGAGCATTCTCAAGGGCAATTGCCACCTGATTCGCAAACGTCACAGCCAGTTCGGCGTGGCGCTCAGTGAACTGGCCTCGGCTGTACCCATCGAGACAGATCAAACCAAGGACATTTCCGCGGGTTTTCAGCGGGATCGCCAGCCAGGAATTGATGATATTATGCGGAGGATCCTGAAAATCTGTAAGCTCCTCCTGCACATTGTTATTCAAGAGGTATGGAACCTCCCCTTTAAGGATTGGCAGGGCAGAGTTCGATTCATCCACTGTCAGTTCCACGTTGGATTTCAGGAACATGGCTGGCAGATTGCGGCCGCCAATGAACTTTTGCACCTTGCCGTCAAAACTCCATATGGAAGCGCTGTCGTATGGAACGACGCGTCTGATTTGATCAAGGATGCGTTGTATGATCTCGCCGAATTCGAAGGTGCCAACGAGACTGGCGAGACTCTCGCGCAGGGTTTCGGATTCGGCATTTTTCACTTCCAGTTGGCTGATCAAGTTTTCGCGTTCGACCTCCGCCCGCTTGCGCGCGGTGATATCATGTATACCGACAACAAACCCTGTCGGCTTTCCCTCGCCATCCCGCAGAGATGCCACACTGAGCTCAGCATCAAAGACGCTTCCATCTTTCCGAAGCAGTTTGTATTCTGCGCTGCGTTCACTGTAGCCTGTCTCAAGCATCTTTCTCACGCTCTCGCGCACCTGGGCCTGCTCATCTTTCACGGTCATCTTGAGCGTGTTGAGTCCCAACAACTCATCTCTGGAATCACATCCGAACAGGGAGACAGTAGCCTCGTTGCAATCCAAAATTGCGCCTTGCAGGTTCGTCACTACAATGCCTTCGGAAACGCCTTCGAACACTGCCCTGAGCCTTTCTCCCGATTCACGAATTGTTTCCCGCAGGCGGGCAGCGCGCAACGCCACCGCGCCCTGTTCCGCCAGCGTTTGGTAAAGGTGTTGTTTTTCCTCGTCGAAGTAGCCAGCAGGTTTGGCAAAGGCCGCAATATAGCCCAACCATTCGTTCCCGGCTACGAGCGAAAAAGCGGCAAGGCTGGCCGTTTTCATCTGGAGTATCCCCTCGCGGATGGGCAGGTCAATTCGGTCATCGGAGGCTACATCGTGTGAGACAAATGGCCGATCGGTGGAAAGCAAGCGGAGCATCGGAAAGCGCGAAGACGGAAAACGCGTTCCAACCGGCACGGGGGACACCACCCCACTCTCGAAGGGATCTGCGCGGCGCTCGACGGCAACCACTTCATCCCCTGTCCTGTCAAAGGTCACAAGCGCCACGAATGCCTCCGGATAGAGACCTGCGTGCTGGATCAGCACATCCAACACCTCGTCCTCAGTCTCTGTGCCCGCAAGAGCCTGGCTGACCTCGAAGCGCACACGCGTTTCACGCAGGGTTCGTTCGATGTGTGCTTCTGCATATTTGCGTTCGGTGATGTCCCGGTCGATGCCCCGGTACCCCAGGAGCTTTCCTTTCTCGTCGAAGAAGGGAACACCGCTTGTCTCCAGCACCACCAACCGGCCATCTTTGTGCAGGTTCGTATTTTCGATTTTTTCGAACGCTCCTTGTGAGAGAATAAATTCACGGAACTCACTGTTTATGTTCGATGCCTCTCCCGGTGGCATTAGATCGAACGGTGTGCGGCCCAGGATCTCTTCCGGTTCATATCCCAACAAATCACGCACCTTGGGGCTGGCATAGGTGTAGACCCCATTGGCATCCACTTCCCAGACCCAATCGCTGGTCGTCTCGACCAGGGAGCGAAACCATTCCTCTTGTTTCCTTAACTCCTCCTTCGCGATGGCCGCCTCTACGACCGTGTTCGAGAGAGAATAGGCCATCATAAGAATGGTCGCCAGGTACGTATATTCGATCAGGTAGATGAAATCATACACACCATTGCTCACCAATGTGTCATGGAGACCGGCGGCATACATGAGTCCTGTTGCCAGGATGAGAGGCGTCGCCTCTCTCTGGTGACCGCGCCTGAAGTATCGTATCCCCAGGATGAGAACATAAGCGCTGGCAAACAGGCCTATCAGACCCTGTACGACCGAAAATGGTCCTAATGTCGCCTCATAATAAGTGATGGGCTGGATATGGGGCAACACGATTTGCTTGATCGAAGGTTGGTCGACCAGAAAAGTCAAATCGCTTCGATCCACCAGTTGAAGGATGGCAGCCAGGAGATAAAATATCGAATATCCGTAAACGACCACACCCACCTTCTGGTGGGTGTAATCCGATACAAACCACAGGAACGCAGGCACAAAGATAGCCAGGGAAATGAATTGCGCCCGCTGCCATTGGGCACCTTCGCTTACTGTTGTTGCGTTGTACAAACCCACACAGAACGCGTCATAGAAAACGATCGTGAAGCACAGAAACGCAAAGGTCAAGTCCTCGCGGTTTTGCCGGCGTCTGAAATAGATGAACAGGTGATAGAAGCCGACATAGAACGAGATGCTGGCCATGGCGACAACAGGTATGGATTGCGTATTCACTCAGCCTTCTCCTGAAATCATCCTGCTCTCTTCCATCGATCAGCAATCGTAAGAAGGATAAAGTCTCCTCGCTTTGATCCCACCCGGATCCCATTGGGTATCTCTATTCTACGCTATTATCGGTAAAACCGGATTGTATTTTCATGATACACAGTAGTCAAAAGATAACCGACGAAGTACCTCACAAAAAAGGTCTCTGCCGTTATTGGAGGAAAAATGCCGAAATTTGGGGTGCGAACGCGCGTACGCGCGTTCACACCCCAAAGACCCCCTGTCCCGTCATAAACGGTGGACCCCAAAAAAGTAACGTTGTAAAGGAACATTGCCTCAAAAAAGATGTGGGCTCATGATTAGCACTAGTACACTCTGGCATAAATAGCTATGCAGAAAGTGCTCTGCCCAGATAGGTGCAATTGAAAGGTTTAGCCATCGTACGGTTGTAATACTCGATGAAGGCCAAGACCTTGCGTTTCAGATCCTCAACGGAAGTAAAGTTGCCTCGTTTGAGAACTTTGCGAACCAGGCTGCTAAACCAGATTTCGATCTGGTTCATCCAGGAAGCATGTTTCGGTGTATAGTGGAAAACGATGCGATGCGTTGGGTCACTCAGGAAGGCAGCTCGTGAAGCCTTGGATTTCAAGATGCCGGATTTTCCTTTGACACCCAGGTCAATATCCAGGTCCGATTCTTCGGCGACATAGCGTACCAAAGATTCGGATACGTGAATATTGAGATTATCGCTCACAAAATGCCATTGAGTTGCCAACAGGTCTGAATCGACCCGGCGCTTGATATGTTCGAGAAAATCCTTTTCGTTACGCGTTTTGCTGGCTGTACAGGCCACCAGTTCGCCCCGCGCAACGTCGAAATTGCAGATAAAAGACAACGTACCATGTCGGATGTATTCAAATTCACGCCGTTCCACTTTGCCAGGAAGCATGGGCAGGTCCGGATGTTTACGCTCGAGCGCTTGCACACCGGTCATTTCGTCCAGACTTTCCGTGCGTTGCCCCTGCTTGGCTCTTTCCGGGGCTTGCTTGTAGACTTCGTTGATGTCTGCAACTTTTTCATCGAAACCTGCTTCATAGGCGGGTGTCAGCCAATAGCGGTTCAAAGGTGGCTTAATGATCGCCTCTTTTTAAAAGCCGGGCTGCATGTCGAGGAGAGATGTGTTCCACAATCTTGCGCCTCATCACTTCATCGGCGATTTCGCGTGCCGTCCAGTGTGTGATGGGCCGCTCCGATTCTTCAGGCTTTTCGCAAGCCAGCGCCTCGATCCGGCAGCGTTGGTCTGCCGTGATCCGCCCTGGCGCTCCCGGACGAGGCGCATCTTGCAGACGATCTTCGAGACTCAAATCTTCTAGTGCGATGTCTTGCAACTTCACCCAACGATTACGCCAAAGCCGGACGGTGTCTGCTGTCACCTGATACTTCGCAACGATTTCTTTGTTCTTTAGCCCGTCCGCTGCAGCCAGTACGATCCTGGCTCGCATGGCGATTTGCTGTCCTACCTGATGCCGCCTGGTCAGTTTCTCTAAACCTTGCCGTTCGACATCGGATAAAATAACGACTTGCGCTTTCGGTATTGGCATTCCTGGCTTCTCCTGACTGGGAATAGCCTACGATACCACTAAAGAACCTTTTATGCCAAGATGTACTAG